>NZ_PGVC01000006.1:0-69066 GCF_002860225.1 Bacillus sp. V33-4 | reverse complement strand
CATCTGTTTTGTGGCAGAACGGAACCCTCAAAGCCGAGTTTTCATAGAACTTTTTACACTACCTATGAGACGTATTTTAACAAACCTTATGTTGGAGTGCTGTTATTATCCTCACACTTTTTATTGTTAATTTCACAAAAGATACATCTGCCTATATTTAATCATAAAAACATAAATAATATGTAAAACTTTGAAAATTGTCATGAGAATGTCAAATCCGCTTTATGTAAAGCAGGAGAATTTCTGACAACTTTGTGAATTACCACTATTAACCTAATGGTAATGTTATGATATGAAAAACGTTTTCACTTTATGAAAAGGGTGATATAAATGACCGTGACAATGAAACCAACTCATTCGATTGAAATTAAAGAACTGCTGCAGTTTGCCGACCACAAAATCCAAACAAAAAAAGGCACGTACCTTTTCCAAGAAGGAAACGAAGCAGATTTACTTTACATCGTTTTGTCGGGAAAAATACAAATCAGCAAAATAACTACAGATGGCCGCGAGCTGAGCTTAAGAATTGTCGGCCAAAATGATATTTGCGGAGAGCTGACGCTGTTCACCGATTCCCCAAAATATTTACTCAGTGCGTTAATCATTGAAGCCGGCGAAGTCATAGCGATCAAAAGGGATGTATTGGAAAGAGAAATCTTTCAAAACAGCGCCCTTGCATTTGAGTTTATGAAATGGATGAGTGACCATGTCCGCAAAACACAAACGAAGTTTAGAGACCTCGTCCTAAACGGTAAAAAAGGCGCTTTATATTCAACACTTATTCGCATGACAAACAGCTACGGGGTGAAAGGCAGTGATGGAATCCTGATTGACCTTCCACTGACAAACCAGGAGCTGGCGAATTTCTGTGGGACATCGCGGGAAAGCACAAACCGGATTTTAAATGACCTCAAGCGGGAAGATGTTATTTCTACGAAGAGAGGCAAAATTGTCGTCCATGATGTTCAATTCCTAAAGGACGAAATTGGCTGTGAAAATTGTCCGGCAACCTATTGCAGCATTGATTAATAAATCGATAACTTTATCAAAAAGGGATGGGCGAATCCATCCCTTTTATTATGGCTGGATATTTTCAGCTTGTTTATTCCTCATCGACTTTGGTATATAAACGCAGAAAGGCTCACTCTCCAAGTAATCTCCTGTCATCGCATAGGCGCGCGAACGGGAGCCGCCGCAAACATAACGAAACTCACATTGGCCGCATTTTCCTTTATACATGTCAGGATTCCGCAACTCCTTGAAAATGGGTGATTCCCTGTATATTTCGGCAAGCGGCTGCTCGCGAATATTTCCTGCTTTCACCGGAAGCAGTCCGCTCGGATAGACATCGCCAATGTGTGAGATAAACATAAAGCCGTTGCCGTCATTGACGCCCTTCGGAGCTCGCCCCAAGCCGTCAATCGAACCAGTGAGCCCTTGATTGGTTAACGCATCTAAATATTGAATTTCGGCTGGTTTTGCCTTTGCTTCCCGTATTTTTTGCTGGATCACGACGCGCCGATAATGCTGGGCTGCTGTTGTTTTGATATCGAACTTGACCTTCTTGCTCAGCTGGTAAAGCCATGTAAATACCTTCTCATGTTCAACAGGCGAAATCATGTCCTTCTCCTGGCCTCTGCCAGTTGGGACGAGAAAAAAGACACTCCATAGCACGCACTGTAAATCTTCTACAAGCTTTGCCATTTCATCAAGGTAATCAATGTTATAACGCGAAATGACAGTATTGATTTGCACAGGTATCTCCAACTCATGCAGATACTTGATGCGTTCAAGCGTCAGGTCAAACGATCCCGCAGTCCCGCGGAAATGATCGTGCACCTCGGCAGTCGGGCCATCGAGGCTGAACGCCCATCTGGACAGGCCAACTTCTTTCGCTTTCTCAATCGCAGCCTTTGTGACATTGGGCGTTGCACTTGGAGTCATCGACACCCTTACCCCTTTACTAATTGCATAAGCAGCAATTTCAAAGACATCGTCACGCATGAGCGGATCACCGCCCGTAAAGACAAGAAGAGGGTTATTCATGTCGTAAATTTGGTCAATCAATGCTTTTCCTTCTTCGAAACTCAATTCGCGGGGATCCCTTTTATATTGTGCTTCGGCCCGGCAATGAAGGCATTTTAGCTGACAAGCTCGCGTTAACTCCCATATAACAATAAATGGATCTTTATTAAAATCTCTCGAAAACATATTTTTGCCACCTAACCTTTTCTATTTCCCCGAACTACAGTGCCGCCGTATTTGACCGCAAAATTTAACAAGTTAGCCGGAGAAATAAGATAGCTTTCGAATTGATTATAGGTGATCACCGAGTTAAAAAAAGTGAAATATCTCACAAGCAAACAGTTTTTTCGTATGCTTCGATAAAATTAACGCGCTCGTAAATCTCAAGTTCCGCTCGTAAATCTCGAGCCTCCAAATCCGAAAAAAAATCCAGCAGGAAAATCCACTGCTGGAATACTTACTGTTATTATTGAACGCCCAATGCGATTTTCGCGTATCTTGTCATCCGGTCCTTTGACCATGGCGGATTAAAGACAATGTTAACATCGACTTCTTTCACCTCAGGAATATCATCCAACGCCCGTTTTACTGAATCTATGATCGTGCCGGCAAGCGGGCAGCCCATTGAAGTGAGGGTCATGGTGATCGCTGTTTTTCCCTCTTCATCCATTTCCACGTCATAAACGAGCCCAAGGTTGACGATATCTACTCCAAGCTCAGGGTCAACAACAAGTTCAAGTGCACCATAAATACTGTCCTTCAATTCCTGATCCATTCTGCTTCACTCCTTCGCAGCTTTTTTTATCCGTACTGATATGATACCAGAGAAAGCATCATGTTTAAAAGCAGAAGCACTACAAGTAGGTTTCAAACCATTTAACCGTACTTGCGATTCCTTCCATGCTGACTTTGTGCTCCGCCTTTTCATCGCTGATAAATTTCAAACGGTCCGGTGCGTCTTGATAAGCCGGTTTCATTGATTCATAAAAATGATATGCCGGCTGATAAGGAACAACCGGGTCCTTTTTTCCGTGCCAGAATAATAACGGCCTTTGTTCAAGCTTTTCAGGCTGGGCACTTAAATCGTATTTTTGGAGATGGCTGAAGAGGCTGGCTATTTCATTCTCACTAAACGGGAAGCGAATTCCCCTTTTTTTCATTTCGTCCAATTGTGCGAGCGCAAACTGTTCATAATAAGGCATACCCATTAAGCTTACTGCTGTTTTAATCCAGGAGTATTGTGTCAATGCTCCCAATGTGACAATCGCTCCCATCGAGGTACCGGCAACGCCGATCCGCTCAACCTCAATATAATTTTTGCGCTCATAATATTCTTTAATAGTATTTAGCTCTTCAATCGTATTTAATACAATATCCCAAAATCTGAAGTTTAAGTTTTTGTCGCCTGATTCCTGTGCTCGTTCACCATGATGGATCGTTTCAGGCAAAACAACCCTGAAACCCTTCTGGGCCAGCAAATAGCCATAATGCAGATTTATTTCTTTTGCGCTTGTAAATCCGTGGACAAAAATAACCAACGGAAGCGATTTACTACTCTCGTCTTTTTTGGCTAAATGCAGAACGGGAATATTGCCAATACGCAGATTTTCAACATTAATCAACTCTAGAAACCCCCTGGACGATGAAACAAAAAAAGCTGTTCAAAGTGAATTTTTTTTACAACTTATCATGAAATTGATAACATAATAATAAAGGTAAATATAGTAAACCATTATAGAATGTAAATTCTTTCTATAAATTGAGTTTATCATGTAGACATTTTTTTTTCTAAAGCTTTACACTGAATAAAAGCATTTGTTTAATTGAAAAACGAATAACTATTTAATATCAAGACAGTGATAGCCGTTCAACACTCAATCGTCCTGCATGTTATGATAATTGCATTCGTTTTTCGGTCCAGCTTAATACATTGTGAAATTTACTTACTAAAAAAGAAATTCGCTCAAGAAGGAGACCATATGGCAGAGAGACATTTAATCGCTTTAGATCTTGATGGTACATTATTAAAGGATGATAAAACAATATCGGAAAAAACAAAAGGAGTGCTCAATAAGGCTCGCGAACAAGGCCATATCGTGATGATTGCAACCGGCAGGCCGTTTCGTTCAAGCGAGATTTATTACCACGAGCTTGGCCTTGATACGCCGATTGTCAACTTTAACGGTGCATTTATACACCACCCGCTTGATACAAAATGGGGAGTTTATCATTCACCAATGGATATCAGTGTCGCACAGGATATCGTTGAAGCGCTCGGTACTTTTCATTTTCACAACATTATAGCTGAAGTCATTGATGATGTGTTTATCCATTACCATGATGAAAAATTATTGGACGTGTTCAGCCTGGGAAATCCGAACGTTACAACCGGCGATTTACGGAGATTTTTAAAAGACTCGCCGACAAGCATGCTGATCCACACCGATGAAGAGCATGTCCGGACGATCAGGGACCACCTGTCAGATGTCCACGCCGAGGTAATTGACCATCGCCGTTGGGCCGCACCATGGCATGTGATTGAACTTGTCAAATTCGGCTTGAATAAAGCGGTCGGCTTAAAGAAAGCTTGCGATTATTTCCAAATCACGCCCGAAAATGTTATTGCCTTTGGAGACGAGGATAACGATCTCGATATGCTTGAATTTGCCGGCAGGGGAATTGCGATGGGAAATGCAATTGACATTGTTAAAAACATCGCCAATGAAGTAACGTTGACGAACGAGGAAGATGGCATAGGCGTCTACCTGAACGATTTATTAAATTTAAAAGCATTATAATCTCACAGCCTGAAAAATTTTTAAAAAATTGGCTTTTAATCCTAGTTGTTTATGTATAACCGGAGCATACTAAAAATGAAGCAGCGAAGCTGTTTCATAGCTCGAAACTCGGATGGAGGGATTCGTATGGGTAAACACAATAAATCAAAACGCTTTGTGCAGTATGCAGTAGACACCGTATCTAAGCATGATGAACGCATCCCATTTCACACAACATACGCTGAAGCTGAGGCTCGCAAAATGGCGAATGTGAAAGAATCATCTCTGGGAGGAGTATAAGGCCGGCTGACAGCTGTTTTCTAGAAAGCCTGAATTACTGCTAACACAAACAACATGCAAAAAAGCGGTTCCGAAAAAGCGTTTTTCGGAACCGCTTTGTTTTATGGCTCTCGAAAACTTTCGAGAAGGACCGGATAATGATGGAACGTTCGCCCGCCTTGGTTCGTTCGTTCATAAAGGTTGGTGATAACGGAACCATTTTTCGGGAGCTTATCTTCCGGTATACGGATGCTTAACTCGAATTTGGACCAATCCGGATATTTCGAGCCTGTTCTCATCGTTTGCTCTGTCACCAATTCATTATGGCCATCCTCTGCCGTATAAAAAAATTCACCCGTGCCGGGCCGCGCTTCCCCTGTAATCGTATAATTCCCTTTTACACCGGACGCTTTGATATTCCGAAAGACTGGATTTTCCATAGGAATGATAAGCTCAGCAGTTGCAGTTGGACGATCATTTACCGCACCGTTTATTTGTCTTGCTGTGATAGCTGCTTCCACTTTATAATTTCCAGCGGTGACCCGGACACCGTCCTGCTTATAGTTCCATTCTTCGGTCCATGAAACTGTTTCCTCCGGGTTTAATGTTAACGTTTGCAGCGCCTGCAGGAAAGAACGTCCCTCAGAATATTGGTAGACGACACCGCCGTTTTCATCTCTGACCAAAATATCGTATTTTTGTGAACTGGAAAATTCAAAATCCAACGGCTTTGACTCATCATTTTTTAAAATTAAAACAAATTCTGCCTTTTCGGGACCTCCGATTGCATGGACAAAAAATTGATAAGACCCCCCTGTTTCACTAAAGGCATTCTTAGGCAAATAGGAAAGCAATAAGCAAAAGATTAGGATAAACATTTTTTTCATTGCGATGCCTCCAGATGACGCGACTTAATCCTTCCGGAACATTCCAAAAACTTCTGTCGTCTGAACAATATTGGTAAAGGCATGGGGATCAACTTCTTTAATAATCCGTTCTAGATCAAATAATTCATAGCGGGTAATGACAATAATCATCATTTCCTTGTTCTCGTTCGTAAATGCCCCTTTTGCCGATACTCTCGTAATGCCTCTGACCAGTTTTCCATGGATCGCTTCTTTCAGTTCTTCCGGCTTTTTCGTAATAATCATCACGGTCAGTTTCTGATGCCTTGTATGGATGGCATCGATTACCCTCGTTGAAGCATAAAGGGCAACCAGAGTGTAAAGCGCTTTTTCCCACCCATATAAAAAACCGGCTGATATTATAATGATGGCATTAAGGACAAAAAAATATGTACCGACCGGTTTATCTTTCATTCTTGACAACACCATCGCAACAATATCCATTCCGCCTGTTGAAGCACCCCATTTCAATGTCATCCCTACTCCAATAGCTGCGATAACCCCGCCAAACACAGCATTGAGGAGAATATCATCAGCCACTTCCTTAATCGGGAGCAGCTCAAGAAATAAAGACATTGACACGACACTGATAAAACTGTAGAGTGTAAACGTTTTTCCGACTTTTCTCCAGGCAAGAATGGTGACAGGTATGTTTAAAAGAAACAGCAAAATTCCTGTCGTCAGCGGCAGTGGCGTAATATCACTCAGTACTGTAGAGATCAGTTGGGCAACACCCGTGAAGCCACTTGCGTATACATTGGCAGGAATTAAAAAAAAGTTCATGGCAATCGCATTTAATAGCGCGCCAATCAGGACAACAAAACATTTCTTTGTATGTAATAGAACCATCATTTACCCCCTGTAAATTATCATCATAAACAATCCACTCAAAACAGACATATCTGCATAAATTTCATAAAGCATTTCTTTGAGTGAATTTCATAAAAGCATTCTTTAACTGAAAAACGAACGGTTATTTATAATTAAGACAGTATTATTCGTTTCCTACGGCATACTCCTGTTAATTTAGACAACTTCATTCGTTTTTCGGTTTAGCTTGTTACATTGTGAAATTTACTCCTTTAATTCATAAACGAACAATTATTTAAAATTAAAATAGTATTCGTTCATACGGAATCCTGCTCGTTTATTAAGACAATTTAATTCGTTTTTTGGTTTAGCTTAATACATTGACAAATTTACGCACCTATTAAATCTTTACCCAATTTTGCTAATTCCCAATACAATTCATTGTATTTTTCCCATAAAAACGCTAAACTAAGTACATAAATTGGTCGAAAGAAGGTGATATCCATGACAGTAAAAATATTGGCTGACAGCGCGTGTGATTTACCTTTGCAGTTTTACGAGGAAAATGATGTTACCTTATTTCCGCTAAAGGTTCATTTAGCTGACAGGGAATATGAGGATCTGAAAACAATTGAGCCTAAGGCGGTTTATGATGCGATCCGCGATGGGCAACACCCAAAAACGTCCCAGGTTTCACCGCATGCGTTTAAAGAAGTATTTACCAGAATGGCCGAAAATAACGAAGATGGAATTTACATAGCGTTTTCTTCCCAGTTATCAGGTACCTATCAAACAGCCATGATGATCCTGGAACAAGTAAAAGAACAATATCCAAACTTTAATTTAACGATCGTCGATACAAAAGGTGCCTCACTGGGGTGTGGATTGGTTGTCGCCGAAGCAGCCTGGCTGGCAAGTCAAGGCGTGCCAAAGGAAGCTATCTTGCGGGACATCGAATTCCGGGCCGGGCATATGGAGCATTTATTTACCGTTGATGATTTGGAATACTTGGCAAAAGGCGGCCGCGTTTCGAAAGCATCCGCGTTTCTTGGCGGCTTGTTAAACATCAAACCGCTTTTAAATGTCGAGGATGGCAAGCTGATCCCCCTTGAAAAGCTGCGCGGCAAGAAAAAACTGCTGCGCCGCATAATCGAAGTAATGCATAAACGCGGCGTACAATTGGGTACGCAAAAAATCGGAATCAGCCATGCCGATGATTTGGAAACAGCCGAGGAAATGAAAAAGCTTATTCAAGAAGAATTTGGTGCCAAAGATGTGATGATTACACCGATTGGTGCCGCTATCGGATCTCATACCGGTCCAGGTACTATCGCGATTTTCTTTTTAAATCAGCTTCCTGTGGACTAATACCTACTACTACTATGTATCGCAGACGATATACAATTATTCAATCTATGAAAAAAGGACAAGCTTCGGCACCATGCCGACTGCTTGTCCTTTTGCTTATTTTGACTGGCGGTCTTCGTCTTTTTTCAAATAGGTCCAGCCTTCTTCTTGATAAATCATGTCTTCTTTGATCAGTTTGCCGAGTGCCCTTTTAAAAGCAGCTTTGCTCATTTGGAAACGTTCAGTAATCTCGTCGGGCAGGCTTTTATCCCAGTATGGCATCGCGCCATTCCGAGAAACGAGATAGGCTAAAACGGTTTCTGCATCCTGATCCATCACATCGTGCTTCCTCTTCAATAAAGAAACGTTGACCGTTCCGTCTGCTTTGACATCGATAATTCGGCCTTCTACCCTTTCTCCAAGGCGTGGCTCTCTGCCCCGCTGCGATTCATGGATAAAGCCTTTAAAGCCATCAGCCGTATAGATCCAGCTGCCCACCTTGGCCGTCCTGTATATATGCCCCTGAATATTTTTATTGAAGTCTTCGTTGCCGGCTTTAACCGCTATTTCTTCAAAAACCTTGTCAGTTGCAAGGCGCGCATACAGGCGATTATTCCGATTGACCCGGATCGTCGCATAAACGAGATCCCCTTGTTTCGGCCAGACGCCTTTATGGGCGGGAAGATCTTCTTCCCCTAGCAGTAATTCTTTTTGGATGCCGATATCGAGAAAAACGCCCAAACCCGGATTGACATCAGTTACGGGCACCCATTCATAGCGTTCAACCTGTATAGCCGGGATTTTATCAGCGGCAGCGATTCTCCCTTGTGAGTCGGTGTAAAGAAATACTTCCAACTCATCTCCCTCTTCGTATGATTGTTTTGCTTCATTCTTATGCAATAGCACATCTTCTTCTCCATCTGTTAAAAAGAATCCGAACTCCGATGTTCTAGCCACCTTTAATAACGCTGTCCGGCCCAAGTTTTCTGTTAAAGACAAGATAATTCCTCCTAATTGTCTTTCTTTTCCGCACCTTAACCAAGCACATAGTTGTTTAGACTGCTATATTTTACTATAATGAACCCATAAAGAAAAATGTTATCGGAGGTTATTATGTCAAAAGAAAGTTCATTTGATATTGTGTCCAAGGTGGAGATGTCCGAAGTCACGAATGCGATCAATATTGCCTTGAAGGAAATTCAAACACGCTACGATTTTAAAGGAAGCAAAAGTGACTTATCACTTGATAAAGAAGAGCTTGTGCTTGTTTCGGATGATGAATATAAGTTAGGCCAATTAAAAGACGTGCTTTTAAGCAAAATGATTAAGCGGGGCATTCCCATCAAAAATCTCGATTATGGAAAAATCGAAAATGCCTCAGGAGGAACAGTGCGCCAACGGGCCAAGCTTGTCCAGGGAATTGACAAAGAAAATGCCAAGATAATTAATACGATTATTAAAAACAGCGGTGTAAAGGTTAAGAGCCAGGTCCAAGACGACCAGGTCAGGGTCACCGGAAAAAACCGTGACGACCTGCAGCAGATCATTGCAGCAATCCGTGAAGCAGATTTAACCGTCGATGTGCAGTTTGTTAATTATCGATAATAAGTTAATCAGGAAAGTGGCTATTACAGCCACTTTTTGATTTCAAACATAAAATATATAATATAAAGCTACAACTTGGATTCGGGTTGGACTGTGCTTTCTATAACAGAAAATGGTATGCTTTAGATAGGGGATATCAACTCGTTTTAAATCCATAGCGAAGGAGGGTATGAATATGAAAGACAGGGGTACAACTACTTCTCGAACAAGAGAACAACACAGAAATGCACACGCTTTGGCAAGACAAATCATGAATCATCCCCGATTAAAAGGTAAACTATATGGAAAACACTTTGCGAGAACCGCCGTTGAAATTGAAGTTGTGACAGTAGAAGACCAAACACCCAAAGAGGTCATTAGATTAAAACCAGTAAAAAAGCGTTTAACTAAAGCAGAAAAGCGGGCTTTACACAAAAAACTAGCTGGCAGTGCCAGACACTTTAGCATAGAAGGCCTAAGAGAAGCAGACCGAATTGCAAACCGTGAAGATTGGGAGGAAGATGTTAAGTGACCACAAAGGTGTTAATTGACAATAACATCTGGGCTGCTGATGAAAAGGGATATCCAGAAGTAGTAGATTACATTGAGCAGCTCTTAGAGGATGAGTCTGATGCTGAAATATATATGACACGAATCATTGAAATGGAATTACTGTCCTATAATCATTGTTACATAGAATTGTTTTTTCTCGAACTCTAATTGGCCAGCGCCTGGTAATTAACCAATAGTATATATATTTTCTGTCCCCATTAATTCTCTCCGAATACATGGATTTAAAATTATATGTGTCCCTATTTTTCTTAAAGTTCCTCCCGTTAATTCACATAAATTTCACTCTCAGCGATCTCTGCAAATATTTTCCAGGTTTTCCCTCCATACTAAAATGGAATTAATTATATATAGACGAATAATTGGAGGGAATTTAATGAGCAGCCAAAACGAACAAAAAAATACTTTTCCGCCCCAGCACCAGGATCACCAGCCAGGTACAGAGGATGAAATGCATCCTGAACCGATTTCTGTTGACGACAATTATAAAGGAGCAGGTAAACTGAACGATAAAGTAGCCCTTATAACAGGTGGAGACAGCGGCATCGGCAAATCGGTCGCTATTTATTTTGCGAAAGAAGGAGCCAATGTCGCAATCGTTTATTTGGAAGAAACGGAGGATGCCCGGGAAACAAGGCAACTTGTCGAAGCGGAAGGCCGGGAATGCTTGCTAATAGCCGGAGATATTGGTGATGAAAGCTTTTGTAAGGATGCAGTCAGCAAAACACTTGACCTGTTTGGCAAGATTGATATTCTCGTTAACAATGCAGCAGAACAACACCCTCAAAACAGCTTGCTCGACATTTCGTCAGAGCAGCTTGAACGAACTTTCCGAACCAATATTTTTTCGATTTTCTATTTGACAAAGGCGGTACTTCCCCACTTGCAAAAGGGAAGTACGATCATTAATACAGCATCAATCACCGCCTATCAGGGAAACAAACAGCTTATTGACTATTCATCCACAAAAGGGGCAATCGTGTCCTTCACAAGATCGCTCGCCCTGTCTCTTGCTGATAAAGGGATCAGGGTGAATGGAGTGGCACCGGGGCCAATTTGGACACCGCTTATTCCGTCGACTTTTACAAAAGAAAAAGTCGCCAAGTTCGGTGCCAATACACCGATGGGCAGAGCCGGCCAGCCATATGAGCTTGCACCCAGCTATGTTTATCTCGCCAGTGACGACTCAACTTATGTCAGCGGCCAAATTATCCATGTTAACGGCGGAACGATTGTGAACGGGTGATACTGGCAGTGCTAGTTTGTATTTTGTGCAAAAAAAGCAGTGGGGCTGTCGCTCCGCTGCTTTAAATAATGATCCGGTTATTGATTTTGGGCTGGCCGCAAGAAGATCTGATCATAAGTTCATGCGGGATAATAATTCTTTTCACTGGTTCTTTCGGGTTTTCAATTTTTTCAATCAAGCTCCGCGCTGCTTCATATCCGAGTGCGAATATATTGATATCGACAGACGTTAACGGGGGCCGGGACATCTCCGACAGCAAAACATTGTTAAAGCTGATAATCGACATATCATCCGGAACGCTGATGCCCATTTCATCGAAGGTATTCAAAATACCTAAAGCCATTAAATCATCGGCAACAACAAGGGCTGTTGGCTGTTTTTCGAGGGAGATAAGTGCATTGACTGCTTCCTGACCGCCTTCTCGTAAAAACTCCTCATGGATGATGTATTCATTGGCAAGAGATATCCCTGCCCCACGGAGCGCCTTTTCATATCCTAGCAGACGGTCCACCGTTACAACAAGGTTCAAATTTCCGCCGACAAAGCCGATTCGCTCATGGCCGAGTGAGATTAAGTACTCTGTAGCCTCTTTCGCGGCGCGAAAATTATCATTATCGACATGGGTAATTTCTTCGACGTTTTTAAAAGGTTTGCCAATCACAACAAACGGAAACTTTTGGTCCTGCAAATAGGTGAGCACTTTGTCTTCTACTTTTGAATAAAGAAGAGCAACGCCGTCAACCCGTCGCCCCTGCACCATTTGAACGACTCCTTCAAAAATTTGTTCCTCCGTTTTGCCAGTTGTCATCGTTAGGGCGTATTGGTTTTCATGAGCGCCTTCACTCAACCCTCTTAACACGGTTGGGAAAAACGGGTTTTGAAAAACAACATCGGTTGAACTTGGCATCACCAGGCCAATTGCTTGAGTTGACTGGCTTGCCAGGCTTCTCGCTATAAAGTTCGGATGATAACCGAGCTGCTCCATTGCTTTGCGGACCTTTTTCTTTGTTTTTTCGCTGATACGCGGACTATTTGCAATAACACGCGAAACCGTTGACGGTGCTACCTTTGCAAGCTTGGCGACGCCTTTAATTGTAACAGCCATTCTATCACCCTCCCTCGGAAGCCGTTATTCCGTTAGTTATATTATAATTGAAATGTAAACATTTGTTCGTTCTTTTTTATCGCTGATTTTACGATACCGTTTACTGAAACAGAAATATTGTCGCACACACCGTGAATAACCAACTCAACAGTCTTCCAATCAGGCTGAAAATTTCCTCTGTCTGTTATCGTTAGGTCGACGTTTCCATCCCGGCATATAACGTTCATTTCTTTCGTAAGATATTTCCCATTCTCGTAATCGAAGCTGATGCCATCATCCTGATAAAGCTTGAATGAGTAATCGGTGCTGTCTCCATAGTACAAATGAACGGTTAACTTCTCGTCTTTCATTTCAGTAGTTTGCTTCAGTTCACCTTGAACGACAAGCGATCCCTTTTTTATAAATACCGGCAGCACATCGAGCTCTGCCTTTATTAAGTGATGCTGCTCTCCCGCCCATTCCTCGCCTGTCCAATAATCGATCCATTGCCCCTCAGGGAGATAAACAGCGCGGTGTTCTATACCCGGCTGCATGATTGGTGCAACAATCACATTATCGCCAACCATAAATTGATCTGACAGCTGATATGTGTTGGCATCATGCGGGTATTCGAACATTAATGGGCGCATCACCGGCGTTCCGCATCGATGTGCCTCCGCAAACAAAGAATAAAGATGCGGAAGCCACTGGTAGCGAATTTCAATATATTTCTTAATAATTTTTTCGTATTTTTCGCCAAACGACCACGGCTCCTGCCTTGCAAAGCCGATTGCACTGTGATTGCGGAAATACGGTGTAAAGGCGCCAACCTGCGTCCAACGCGTGAGAAGTTCTCCATTGGAATCATGGGCAAAACCACCGACATCAGGACCTGCAAAAGGAATTCCCGATAATCCGAGATTCATAACCATCGGCAGCGACATTTGCAAATGCTCCCAGAAGCTGCGGTTATCCCCGGTCCATACAGCTGCATAGCGCTGCACGCCAGCAAAGCCCGCCCGCGTCAGCAAAAACGGCCGCAAACCTTCCAGCTGGTTTTTCATGCCGGTGTAGGTTGCCTTCCCCATCATAAGTCCATAAAGATTGTGCAATTCACGATGGGTCTTCGGATCACCTTCGTTTTCATGAATGACTTTCAGATCCATCGTTTTCGTTTCGTTAAAGACGGCCGGTTCATTCATATCATTCCATATGCCTTCAATTCCTAAATTCGTGTAAAATTCGTGTTTTTCTCCCCACCATTTACGGACTCTGGAGCTTGTAAAATCAGGGAAAGCACTATTTCCCGGCCATACATCACCTAAGTAAATTTTTCCTTCGATGTACTTGCAAAAGTGGCCGCCCTGGACTCCTTCTTGATAGATCTTGTACTCAGGGTCCTCTTTAACACCCGGATCGACAATCGGAATGACGCGTATACCTTTTTCTTTTAGGTCACTGACAAGCTGGGCTGGTTTCGGAAACCGGGCGCGATCAAAGGTAAACACGCGATATTCGTTCATATAATGAATGTCTAAATAGATGACATCAAGCGGGATACCCTTTTCAAGAAAAGTATTTGCAAGCTCCCGCACTTCCTGCTCCGACTCGTAGCTGTAGCGCGATTGATGATAGCCGATTGCCCATTTCGGAGGAATCGGAATCCGGCCGGTTAAGGCCGTATATTGCTCAAGCACATCCTTTGGCTCAGGACCTGACATAACGTAATAATCGATTTGTCCTCCTTCTGCGCCAAAAGAATAACCATCTTTTTCAGTCTTAAAATCAAAAGTAGTTTTAAAGGTGTTATCAAAAAATAGTCCATGAGCACTGCCGTTTCTCAGCGTCATAAAATAAGGAATTGATTGATATAACGGATCTGTCTCGGGATTATGGGGTGCATAGACATCAGTGTTCCACATCGTCATTTTTTCGCCGCGTTTATCAAGAAAACCGGTCTTTTCACCAAATCCGTAAAAATGGTCTGCCACGTCCATCTCTTTAAAGCAAATCACTTCATTCGAATGATTATAGCCCATTCCTTTTGCCGCTTCCCGTATAAGTACGTTCCCGTCCTGATCAGACACAGTGAGTCTCACTGGGTTCTTTTTTATCTGAACGGTCAACTTTGCTGATTGCAAAAGTATATCTTCGTCTGCGTCTTCTGCTAAAAAATCAACACTCTCTGGTTCTGCAATTAGAGCCGGGCTGCTTGCAAGTGTTGTATCCCCAAACGGGTTTAAGACAAAGCGAACAATATCAGCACGATAAAAGACGATCTTCAAATCCCCTGATTCGGTTTGAACGGTTGCTCCATTGGCTGTTTGTTCAAATTTGATGACTTTTCCAATATCATTAAAATTACGATTTTTCACTTGCTTTTTTTGGCCAGGGTGAATAGCAAAACTAGTGTCTTCAAGCATCTCTCCGCCTCCTCATGCCATTCTAACAGGCTGTTATTAAGATGAGTTTCTGTCAGATCGATCGCTCCCTGATAAGTCCGCGTTGCGGCAACAAATCACCGGTGTGCAGGTTTAATTTGCAGGGTGACACTGCTTTACCATCCCTGCCTAGGAGCTTTTTCTTCTCGATCTCTTCCAGACTAAAATAATAAATACGAGGAACGCTGCATAGACAGCACCCATAACTGTGAGATAAGGAATATTTAAACCGGTTTTTTCTGTTAAAAAGTAGATTTCCGCTTCTTCCCGGTCGAGGACGAGTTTATATTGTCCTTCACTGCTCTTAATCAGGTCGCCATTCAACAGACCTCTTAACTCTTTGTCCGCATCAAGACTGCTCTCCTCCAGCTCAGCTGACTTTGTTTCAGAGCTGTTATTAATCGCAATCACCGACGTTTCGTCACCCGAGGTCCGCTTATAAACAACCATTCCTTTGTCTTCAAATAAAAGCTCGATCGTTCCTCTTGTTAAAGATGGATATTGATCGCGCAATTCGCCCAATTTTGTAATATAGTCAACTAATTCTTTATCTGTCCGGAAATCCATTTGCCTGTGATTATCTGGTTCGTCTCCGCCGTCAAGGGCAATCTCACTTCCGTAATAAACAATCGGAATTCCGGGCGTTGTGTATAGATAGGTTAAAGCAAGCTTCCATCTCGGGCCGGGATGAATCTCATTTTTGATAATATCCCGCGTGAAGCGGGCTGTCTGATCATTATCCATAAAAGTTCCCATTAAATATGGGTTATCATAGCTTTCCTGATGTTGCTCCCACGCGCTGAAAAGTGTGCCGAGTGACTGATCGGGCTTGGAAAATGCCTTTCTCAAGTAATTATTCAACGGATAATCAACAAAGCCATCAATACCTGTTTTTTTATATTCAGCAATTTCATTTGGATCGTCAGATGATATTTCACCGATTAAATAAAAATCTTCTTTTTTCTGTTTTACTTCTTTGGCAAAATCCTCCCAGAAGCTGATCGGCACATGATCAACAGCATCAAGGCCATAACCGTCAATGTCCGTCTCTTCAATCCACCAGGTAGCAGCATCCAACAAGTATTTTCTCACTTCAGGATGATCCTGATCAAGATCAGGCATGCCATTTAACTGGCCATTTTCCCGCGCTTCCTTGTCTTCGACATTTACAATTTCCTGCTTTTGTTGAAACCAATCCTGTTTTTCCGGATCGTTCGTCCATTCATGATTCGGCCCAACCTGATTAACGACAAAATCCAAAATAATTTTCATATCTCGATCATGTGCTTCTTTAACAAGCTGTTTAAACTCGTTTATCGTTCCGAAATGTTCTTCTGTTTTATAAAAGTCATTAATCAAGTAACCGTGATAGCCGCCCGCTTCATTATCAAATACAGGGGTAAGACGTAAAGCTGTAAATCCCATCTCTTTTAAATAATCAAGCCTGTCGATAATTCCTTTGAAATCGCCGCCATGGTATGCCATCGGACCATCGGCATCGACAACAAAATCATTGTTGGAATCAATATTGCTAAATCGGTCAACCATTATATAATAAATGGTCTCATCCTGCCATTTGCGCTCTTCTTTTTCAACCGCTCCTGCCGGAAAGGCGTAAAAAAGAACAAACGGAATTAAGATAAGAGTGAAAAGATACTTGTTCGTTTTCATCTCCGTTTCCTCCTTAAAGTCGTCTCAAGCTGCGCAGTCTAACGTGAAATCCGCTTTTCAACATTTAAGCAGAAATCCGCTGGCTGCCAGTGGGCTTTTCTCTATGAGCTTGCCGGCATTAACCGGCAATCACGCCGCAGCTTTCATATCCGCCTTTAAGATTAGCCTTTTGTTCCCCCTGCCGTCAAACCGGAAACGAAGTATTTTTGGAATGATAAGAACAATATCGATATAGGAATCGCAATTAATACGGATCCCGCAGCAAAAGTTGTAAACTGGCTTCCATACTGTCTTGATACCAAATCATACAGTCCAACAGCCAAAGTATATTTCTCAGGTGAGCGCAGCATTACTTTTGCCAGTATAAAGTCGGTGAAAGGAGCAATAAAGGTAAATAACGCAATGACGGCAACAATCGGTTTTGCCAACGGCATCATAATTTGCCAGAAAATACGGAAATGACCAGCACCATCGATCCTTGCGCTTTCATCAAGTTCCTTTGGAATCGAATCCAAATACCCCTTCATAAGCCAGGTATTCATTGGGATTGCCCCGCCAACGTAGATAAGTATTAATCCCGTATGTGTGTCCAATAGTTTTGTGACCTGTGCTAATATAAAAATTGCAATTAATGCGGCGAAGTTTGGTACCATTTGCAGGATTAAAAATGCTGTCAATCCGTTTTTTCTGCCTATAAATCGATAGCGCGAAAATGAATACGCCATGAAGCTTATTACAATGACAGATGCCATCATTGTGATGATACAAATTTTTATCGTGTTCCAATACCAGATCAAATAATTGCTTTTTTCCGGATTAAATATTGTACGATAATGGTCGAGTGAGGCATTTTTTGGAACTAAGGAAGAACTGGATATGCTGGTTCCTGGTGTCAATGATGCTCCAATAGCCCATAGAATCGGATATACAATGATGACCGCCATTATTATAACGACGAGATAGGTGAGAGAAAGACGAACGACTTTTTGTTGTTTCATGTTCATATCACATCATGTCCTCCTCTTTAAAAGCTTTTGTTCTTCTAAACTGCCACAAAGCTACAGAAATCACGATAATTGAAAGAATCATAGTGATAGCCGCCGCCATTCCATATTCTTGTTTTGTTACTGTCAGGCTGTAAATCCATGAGATCAGGATATCAGTTCCACCTGCGTTTTGGCCTGATATCGCAGGACCACCCATATTAAATAAGTAAATGATATTGAAGTTATTAAAATTAAATGTATACTGCGTAATTAGGATTGGAGCGATTGAAAACATTATCAAGGGAAGTGTAATGTTGCGGAATTTTTGCCACATTGTGGCACCATCAACAGTTGCCGCTTCGTATAACTCATCCGGAATTGCCTGCAAAACTCCTGTAACCATTGCAAAAATGAATGGGAATCCAAGCCATGTCTGAATCATAATTAACGCTGCTCTAGTCCAGAATGCCTCTGTCATCCAGGGGATAGATTCTATTCCTAACCCATCCAGTATTACATTATTGACTGCCCCAAATGATTCATTAAACATGCCGGAAAAAATTAAAATTGATACAAAGGCCGGCACAGCCCATGGAAGGATCAGGACGGTACGAATGATTGCTTTTCCTTTTAAATCTTTTTGGTTTACCAGTACAGCAAGAAAAATTCCTAAAGCTATTTGTAAGGTAGTTGCACCAAACGTCCAGATGATTGTCCATGCAAAAACGCTTACTAACGTATCCCTCCATAAATCCAGGGTGAATAGCTTTGAAAAGTTTTCAAGTGCAACCCAATCAACCAGTTTTGCCGGCCATTGGTGATATAAATTGTAGTTGGTAAAGGACAGCAAAAGCACAAATATGATCGGCAATATGACGACAAATACAAGAAGAAAAAATCCCGGCGTAACCATTAAATAAGGAAACCCTTCATCAATTACAGCATGGTATTGTTCTTTTATCGTGCTTAAGTTTTGACCTAAGTCTCGTTTTTTCCCATTTTTATATGCGTCCCGTAAATTTAAGAGGACAAAACCGATCGCAAACAAGAGCAAAATTAATGAGATTATCCCATAAACAAGCAAAAAAATGGAGTTATCACGTGGAAGCTTTTCTCCGAGAGTAGCCAGCCCCCATAAACCTATGTTTAAGAAATCTTTAAAAACGATAATAAAAGAAAATGATAATAGCGAAAAAACTATTCCTTTAAAAATTTGTCGATTATATATTTGCCCAAGTCCTGGCACAATGGATAATGCCAAAGCAGTCTTTCGATGGTTCGAACGGTATATTTCTTCCATGAAAGGATCCCCTTTCTATTAACTCTCTAGAGAATGGGTGAGGTATGATGAATGCACCCCGGTTTAATAAATTGAAGCAGTATCCCATGTGGGGGGATACCGCTTCCAGTAATAATTAATTGCCGCCGTGATTCGCTTCGATGTTCTGTTTGATTTGCTCCACAGCTTGATCAAGTGCTTTTTTCGCTTCTGCTTTGCCTGTAATCACTGTTTGAACTCCATTTTTCATTGGATCCCATACTTCAGCCATTTCAGGCACACTCGGCATAGGTACAGCATTTTGGGATTGCTCCATGACTGCAGCTGCCCCTTCATTTGCTTTTACGAACTCAGGGTCTTCCATCAGTGATTTAAGTGGAGGGATCTCCCCTGTCAATTCAAACCGCTTCGTGGCATTGTCTTCATTCGTAATAAATTCAACGAATTTTTGAGCCCAATCCTCGTTTTTACTGAAATTTGTCACAAACCATCCTTTGACACCCATGTATGTTTTAATAGATTCACCGTTTGGCAGCTTAGGCATTGACGCCACTCCAAAATCAACGCCTGCGTCTTTATAATCTTTAAATGCCCATGGGCCGTTTTGAACAGCTGCGGCTTTTCCCTCTTTAAATAAACCATTCATCTGATCGTTTGACTTTTCACCGATAATTCCACGTGGGAATAATCCCTCTGCATACCACTTATTGATATACTCCAGAGCTTCAACAGAAGCGTCATTATTCAATCCAATATCTGTTACGTCAGTATTGCCGTCTTTCTCGCTAAACGTATAACCGCCAAATCCTGCAAATACGCCGTGAGCGTGGTAGAAATCATCCCAAATTGCCAAAAATCCGTAATTACCGTCTTTTGTTACTGTTTTTGAGAATTCATACACCTCATCCATTGTCGCAGGTACTTGTTTAATGAGGGACTTATTATATATAAATACTGGTGTTTCAGTTGCTTTTGGAAGACCGTAAAGTTTTCCCTCATATGTAAGAGCATCTACAGATGAATCAGTAAACTGTCCAAGAATCTCATCACTTACTTCCAAATCTTTAATATACCCTTTGACAACGGAAGGCCCTACACCGTCATGTGACATGGTAACCACATCAGGTGCTTTATCGGTGTTCCCGTCAAGCGCAAGGTTTTCTTGCATTTTTGTGATATTGAATTCTTTAAATTCTATTTTAATGCCATGTTCTTCTTCGAATTTCTTAGCAGCCTCCTCTAATGCAACGCCCTTATCCTGATCTTCCCAAACAATTAACTTTTCCGGTTTATTCGCTGCCTCTCCATCTTTTGTTTCTCCACCAGTATCTGCGACTTCTTTAGGTCCGCAAGCAGCAAGAACTCCCAATAATAATACAAACATCATAAAAATTGATAATGCCTTCTTCACCTTTAACCCCTCCATATGTAATATTTAGTAGTTTCATACAACGTTTGTGCCAACAGTCAATAATGGCAATTTTATAAGCGTTACCAAATGAATCTAAAATCATTGCCATTATTAAACTCAGCTTTCGATGTATTAATTGTTTTGTGAAAACGATTGCACAAACTTCACTTTCATTATACCTATATTTTTACTTTTAGCAACCGTTTTCATAGAATTAGAGAAAAAATATTTTCACTTTTTAACAAAGGTATGGCTTGAATGATCAGAGATTCTTTGCTACCTTTTAAGAAAGTGTGCCAAAAAATGCAACCGATTGCATTGAAAGGAGAAAATTATGATCGATGTTTCAGCCGTATACCACAGACCTACAGATTCCTTTGCTTATCCTGTTCGTGAGGATGCTTTGCACATTCGGATTCGCACGAAAAAAAATAATGTAGAAAAAATTGATTTATTGTACGGCGATCCATTTGAGTGGATCGATGATAAATGGGCTACATATGAGGCTTCTTTAAGCAAGACAGGATCAGATGCCTTGTTTGATTATTGGCAAATTGAAGTAAAGCCACCAGCGAAGCGACTGCGTTACGGTTTTTTCTTAAAGAACGAAGACGAGCAGATTTTATACACAGAAAAAGGATTCTTTACTGAGCCGCCTGAAGATTCCGGCTACTATTTCTGCTTTCCCTATCTCCATGAAACAGAGGTTTTTCGAGCTCCTGAATGGGTCAAGGATACAGTCTGGTATCAAATTTTTCCTGAGCGTTTTGCGAATGGGGACGAATCGATTAACCCGGAAAATACGAAGGTCTGGGCGAGCGAACAACCATCGGCAGCCAATTTTTTTGGCGGAGATTTTCAAGGCATCCTCGACCATCTTGATTATTTAAAAGAACTGGGCATAACCGGTATTTATTTCACGCCGATATTCAAAGCATATTCGAACCATAAATATGATACGATCAATTACTTTGAAATTGATCCGCAATTTGGCGACAAAGAAACATTTAAAAAACTGGTAGACAAGTGCCATGAGAACGGAATCAGGATCATGCTTGATGCCGTTTTTAACCATAGCGGCTACCACTTTGAACCTTTTCAGGATGTATTAACAAACAGAGCCGCATCCAAGTATGCAAATTGGTTTCATATTTCCGAGTTCCCTTTAAAAGGCGGGGACCGGCCAAATTACGCTACATTCGGGTTTGTCGAGTCGATGCCCAAATTAAATACGTATGATCCTGATGTAAAGGAGTATTTATTGGAAGTCGGCCGCTACTGGATCAGGGAGTTTGATATTGATGGTTGGAGACTTGATGTCGCCAATGAAATCGACCACCAATTTTGGCGCGATTTCCGCCGCGAGGTGAAAGCGATTAAGCCGGATGTATATATTTTGGGTGAAGTCTGGCATGACTCGATGCCGTGGCTGCGCGGGGACCAATTTGATGCAGTGATGAATTATCCGTTTCTCACGAATGTTGTTGAGTTTTTTGCGAAGGAAAATATCAGTGCAGCGGAGTTTACTGACAATATGACAACCGTTACTCAGCTTTACCCTGCAACGATAAATGAAACAGTCTTTAATCTTGTCGGCAGCCATGACACAAAGCGAATCCTGACTGAATGCGGCGAGGATGTGCAAAAAGCAAAATTAATATATGCGTTTATGCTGACATTTACCGGGACGCCGTGTATTTATTACGGCGATGAAATCGGCTTGACTGGTGACACGGATCCAGGCTGCCGAAAATGTATGCCATGGGCGGAAGAAGAACAAAACAGGGAGCTGTTTACTCTCATCCAGGCACTAATCAAGCTGCGCGCAACAGAGAAGCTGCTTGCCAACAAGGGCCAGCTAACCTTCTTGCCGGTAAATGAAGACAGTCAGGTGATCGCTTTTTCGAAAACGGATGGACAAAAATTCGTGGTTGTCATTTGTAACAATTCTGCTGAACAACAAAAATACACGCTCCCTTTTCCTTTAAAAAGCCGGAAAATTACCGATCTAAAAAATGGCTCTGAATTCGCAGCCGAGGCCGATGATTTGTTTGTGTCTCTGGCTCGATATGATTATGCGATCTTAACGTTTTAAATGAGTCAGTCTTAAGCTGTTGCTTAAGACTGACTGGTAAGGGGACCTGCACATGGGAAAGACAGCAAAGAAAAAAATGACACTTTTTGCCTTAACATGGCCTATTTTTATCGAAATTCTGTTACATATGCTAATGGGTAACGCTGATACACTGATGCTTTCGCAATATTCGGATGACTCTGTTGCGGCCGTTGGCGTATCGAACCAAATTTTGTCGCTTGTTATCGTCATGTTTGGCTTTATTGCAACGGGGACAGCGATCTTAATTGCCCAAAATCTGGGTGCAAAACAGCTCCAGACCGCCAAAGAAATAGCGGCTGTCTCGCTGGGTGCAAACCTTAGCTTCGGCCTTCTGCTAAGCATTGCTGTCTTAATCTTCAGCAAACCGCTGCTGCGAATCATGGATTTGCCCGAAGAACTTTTAGATGAAGCTAACATCTATTTAGTCATTGTCGGCGGCTTTTCTTTTGTTCAGGCTGCAATTATGACGATCGGTGCGATTGTCCGCAGCTACGGTTTTACAAAAGATGTTATGTACATCACGATTGGCATGAATATTCTAAATGTAATCGGTAATTACCTGTTTATATTTGGCCCGTTTGGCATTCCAATTTTGGGTGTGGAAGGTGTTGCTATTTCAACGGTTGTAAGCAGGATTATTGGACTTATTGCGGCTGTCATTATTTTGTTTAAACGAATTCCTGATTCATTTCCTATTCACCTGCTTTTAAAATTTCCGAAGATTCATATGAAAAACTTGCTCGGCATCGGCATTCCCTCTGCCGGTGAGCATTTGTCCTATAACGGGTCGCAAATCGTGATCACCTACTTCATTGCGATTTTAGGTACAGAAGCATTAACATCAAAAGTGTATGCACAAAATATCATGATGTTTATTTTTCTGTTTAGCGTTGCCATCAGCCAGGGTACGCAAATCTTGATTGGGCATATGATTGGGGCAAAACAATATGAAGAAGCATATAAACGCTGCTTAAGAAGTTTAAAACTGGCGATACTCATGTCGTTTAGTGGCGCAGTGGCAGTCTCGTTTTTTTCCGATAGTTTAATGGGGGTTTTCACTGCAAATTCAGAGATTATCAAAGTCGGCGGCAGCCTGTTATTGCTGACAATCATATTAGAACCAGGGCGCTCATTTAATTTGGTCGTTATTAATGCTCTTCGTGCTGCTGGAGATGTAAAATTCCCGGTTTATATGGGAATTCTCTCGATGTGGGGAGTTAGTGTAACACTATCATACCTGTTAGGAATCTATTTTGGGCTCGGTTTAGTCGGCATTTGGATCGCATTCATTGCTGATGAATGGTTAAGGGGATTGCTGATGCTGTGGCGTTGGAAATCAAGGGTCTGGGTGAAAAATTCTTTTGTTACGTCCGAATCGGCATGATCATTCGTTCGGGTCCAATCTTGTGTGAAAAGGAAAGAAACAAAGAAGCCCTGAAAAGGAGCTTCTTTCTGCCATTTAATCAACAATTTGAATGTTGTATTTTTCAAACCAGATGTGAATTTGCGCTAAATGGGCTAACAGTTGCGGGCCTGTCATCAATTGGCCGTACCACGGTACAGTAAATGCGGATCCTCCAGAATCAGCGATTTGTTTTAATTGATTTGCGTCAAAAAACTCATATAATGCCGAGCTTTTGTCCCTTAAAATCCCGGAAAGCATTTTTTGAACAGCCTTAGTATATGTCGGGTGATGGGTTTTCGGATAAGGGCTCTTTTTCCGGTAAAGCACTTCATCCGGAAGCATACCCTCCAAGGCCTTGCGAAGGATGCCCTTTTCTCTGTTGCCGTGCATTTTTAATTGCCAGGGAATATTCCACACATACTCAACAAGGCGATGGTCTGCAAACGGAACCCTGACCTCCAGGCTTGCTCCCATGCTCATTCGGTCCTTCCGATCAAGTAAGGTTGTCATAAACCAGAGGATATTCAAGTAAAATATTTCTCTCCTTTTTGCATCCTCATTGCTTTCACCATCTAAACGAGGTGTTTCTTGAATGGTTTCTTGATATTTCTGAGATACATAGACTTCAAGCTGCAGCTTGGTTCTCCAGTGATCTTTTAAAAGATTTTGCCGTTCTTCCGTAGAGCGCATCCATGGAAATCCATTCCGGTTTAAGTCTTCGCTGCGGTGAAACCATGGATATCCCCCAAAAATTTCATCGGCACATTCACCGGAAAGACTGACAACAAAGTCTTTTTTAATTTCTTTGCAAAACCATAATAAAGACGAATCAATATCAGCCATTCCCGGCAGATCCCTGACCAGCACCGCTTCCTCAAGGTACCAAGCCACATCCTCTTGTGAAATAATGCACTTATGATGAATGGTTTGAAATGAATCTGTCATTAATTGAATCCAGTGGGCGTCTGAGTTTGGCTGAAACTCACTTTCCGTAAAAAACTGCTCGTTTCCCTCATAATCAATTGAGTACGTATGAAGATTCCCTTTTCCCTCTTTTCCAAACTGTTTTGCAGCAATTGCTGTTATCGCACTCGAATCCAACCCTCCCGATAGAAAGGTACAGAGCGGCACATCGGAAACCAACTGTCTGGTAACAGCGTCGGTCACAAGAAAGCGGATTTTTTCAGCCGTTTCCTGCAAATTATCAGTGTGCTGCTCACTTTTAACATTCCAGTAACGATAAGTTTTCAAACCATTCCTGCTAAAGCGAAGGCAATGTGCCGGCCGCAGCTCTTTAATTCCTTTAAAAACCCCACTGCCAGGAACGCGGGACGGACCGAGTCCAAAAATTTCTGAGAGGCCCTCGCGGTCAAGCTCTGCAGTGACATCAGGATGGGTTAATAACGCTTTTAGTTCCGATCCAAACAACAATCCGTTCTTGGCTTCAATAAAGAAAAGCGGTTTAACACCTAGCCGGTCCCTGCCAATAAACAGCTGCGCCCTTTTTTCATCCCATATCGCAAAGGCAAAGATACCGTTTAAATATTCGACGCATTTTTCTTCCCATTCCATATAGGCAGTCAGCAATACTTCTGTATCAGAATGACCTTTAAAGGAATATCCTTTTAATATCAGGTCTTTACGCAGATCTTCTGTATTGTAAAGTTCACCGTTATAGCAAATTGTAAACCTTTTACCATATTTTTCTTTTGTCATTGGCTGTTTTCCTCCGGCAGGATCAACAACAACGAGCCTTTTATGACCAAATCCGGCATGCGCACAAGTCCAAACATTCGTATCATCCGGACCTCGTTTTGACAAAGTTGCCGCCATTGTTTCGATAACTGTCTTCTCTTTGTTCATGTCCCTGGCAAAATCAATCCAGCCGGTAATTCCACACATTGTGATCATCCTTTCTGAGCGGAAAATATAATAGGCGCAGGTTAGCGTGCTTTCAGTGTATGCAATCCGGCAAAAATGGTTAACAGCCTAAATTAAAGAAAGAGAGTTATAAAAACGGGTTAAACTGTCTACAAAGGATGGTGAGGCAACTAATGACGGAGGTTATACCATGAATCGACAGCAGCGAACAAGGCTTTTTGAATGTCAAACGAGGGCATATACAGAAGGAACCATTGAGTACATTAACGATCAATGGATCTTTTTTGATGGTGAAACGGAAGAAGCAACAATGCTCGATGACTATCTCCACCAAGAAATCCAGGTTTTCCGTTATAATCGCTGGAAGAAAGGTATTCTGTTTGAAGAAGGAAAAATCGGACTTGCAGATGAGGTCATTTACTTAAATAGTCAGGATCGTGTTAGAATGCGCAAGCATCTAATTTATTCACTTGAACAATTGCTGGAAGGCATTAACGATGATGCTTTTTTTCAGTTCATTACGACGCTTAATTCCCTGCACTTTTCGGCATTTGACTGTATTTATTGTTACAACCACCTATCTTTTTTGAACGATGAAAAGCGAAAAAGCGGTGTTAATTTCCTTGTTTTTGACAATCAAGACCACATTTGTGCCGTCCAGCATCATTTTTACTATTACGAAAACAGCAATGATCGCTTCGAATTCACATTAAACAGCGGAAAGCGCATGGTCATTGAAAAAATTTCAAAATAATCATCGTTGGAGACTTTTCAACTCAGGTATTAGCAGGACAAAAAGAAGAACTCCGAATGTGAAGTTCTTCTTTTTTGTTATTAATACAGTGTTCTCTATTACATTATTGCTGTTGAGTGAGGTTCATCGCCGTCTCGGACATATTCATATCGACCTGTAGTTGCTCGTCCAATCGATGCGGATGATAATACCCTTTTGAAATCATATATTGACTGATTTTTCCGTGTGTCTCAATTGCTGAATTTAATTGCTGCCTAAACGCTGTTCTTAGCTCCGGCGTGGCAGATTCAGTAATGGCCATCGAAAGATTTCTGACACCTGATTTTGCTGTATTTAAAAAGTCCGTCGCAATCACTTGATCGGTCATTCCGCCCATTCCAGTCATGTTCCGCAAAATTTTATTCATGAAAGCGCCTCCTGTTTTGTTAATAACTCCTGCAACTGCTGAATGTGCGCCCTGTTGACTTCTACATCACCGGCAAGCAATGCCTTAAGCTCTTCGTCCTGCGCTAATCCACTCATTGTGTGGGATTTTGTTAAACAAACATTTTTGAAGGTCAATATTTCGTGAGCTTCCAAAGTTTCATGAACGCCGAGATACTTTGTCATTATTTTCACTCCCTAATCGTTATAGCTACTTGTTTATACTTTGTAGAAAAAATCAGCTTTATTCGTCGCGGCCAAACAAAAAAACTGCCCGACATGAACTGGCAGTTTCCTGAAATATTATGCTAATTAGAACCAATCAAATCCGATTGGCAGGCTGAGTCCGAGATAAAGGACTAGCACAAGGGCAACAATGAATTGTCCCCATAAAGTAGATGTTTTCTTCTGCTTTTTTGTGCGAATTAAAATCATTTCAAGCATCGCAATTACCCAAAGTCCGACTGCGGTTTTTAGGATATAGGCTAACGTAACGTTTTCGATTCTAAATAAAAACTCAGCTCCGGTAGCAATAATCAAAAGATACAATACTCTTAAGATCATATGTACTATTTTAGAGCCTTTTTGATTCCCGCTTTTATGCAATCCGAGCACCACGAAAAACAAAACAAGCGCTAAAAACCATGCGGTAATATGAAAATGCGTGGTCATGCACAGATCCCCCTTATGTAAAATTCGATATCATCATAACATATTCACAGGGAAAAACCTAAAAATAAGCTGGTCCCAGTGTGGCAAATCTAGCTTTCTACTTTGTTGACAAGTTTTCCAATTCCCTCTACTTCAATTTCGATCAGATCACCTGGCTGCAAAAAGCGAGGAGGACGAAATCCTTTCCCAACTCCTGCCGGTGTTCCGGTTGCGATAATATCCCCCGGTTCAAGGGTCATTCCTTGGGACAAAACCGAAATAATTTCTTCAACAGGGAAAATAAAATTTTCCGTATTGGAATTTTGCCTCAGCTCTCCGTTGACCTTTGTCTGGATGAATAAGTGATTTGGATTCGGCAGAGCTGACGCATGAACGATCCACGGTCCAACCGGGCAGGAGCCATCAAGGCTTTTTCCGATAAAAAATTGTTTGTGCCGTGTCTGTAAGTCCCTTGCGGTAACATCATTCAATACCGTATACCCGAAAACATAGTCAAGAGCCTCTTCTTTACGGATTTCTTTACCCTTCTTTCCGATAATGATGGCAAGCTCCCCTTCATAATCGAGTTCGTTTGTCACGTGTGCGTGATTCAAAATGGTGTCTTCGTGGCCAATCACTGTAGTAGGCGCCTTTGTAAAAACCATAATATGCTCCGGTATATCTTCTTTGCTGCCCATTTCAATCGCATGCTCTGCATAGTTTTTGCCTACACAGAAAATATTTTTCGCGGGGCGCGGGATCGGTGCTAACAATTTTACTTGATCAATTGGTATATAAAGTTCGGCTTCCCGCTGGTTTTCACTTGCCCATGCCTCAAGGGCTGCTGCTTTTGCAATGAACGATTCCCCGAGTGAGATACATTCGATCAGCTTTTCAGGAAATCCATTCGAGCCTGTTCTTATTTTTTCCGCTCGGTTTAAAGGAAGAATACGCTCTCCCTTGTTATCGACCATGCCAACAAAAACTCCTAATTGATCCTTTGCTGTTGCAAATTTCATTTGAACACCCCACTAAGTCATTATTAAAGCTGTTTTTAATATCATGATTTTTTCAACTCGATCATCTCAGTTCGTTTCAATTTTTGCAGTTTTAGATAGGTAAAACATCTCCATAACCATTCGAACGGGCCATATAAGAAATGTTTCATCCATAGTTGGCTTATGATTATTTGAAAGGCAAAAATAAACACGACAAGAACCGTCCCGCCTGCAAGGGAAATATCGCCGTAAAAACCAAGGCCATAGCTGTAAAAAATCAGCGTCGAGACGATTGATTGGAGCAGATAATTGCTGAGCGACATCCGGCCGACAGTTGCAAACGGCATGAGCAATTTTGCAGTTGCTGGTCTTCTTACGGCAAAAGCAACCATCAGTGCATATGAGATTGCCAGGAGCGCCCCGCCAAAAAAATCCTGTACAAATTCGCTCGCCACATTTCTGCCCAGTAAGTAGGGAGATATTTTAATAAGTAAACCGCTTATCAGCGTCACGAACAAAATCTTCCCGAGCTTCTGTTTATGCTCTTCAGGATGCTCCAGCCATTTCAGCTTCGCTGCTCCAGCACCGATCAGAAACAGGGGAAGAATCGAAGACAGCATTAAGAAAAACGATACAAAGTTATTCACCATATACCAATCAGTTGCCCGTTGGACCGTAATCTCGCTAAAGCTGCCTTCCTGATAAATTTGCTGGGATAATGCCGCTGCAGCATGATCATACATCGTTAACTCAGCTTCAGGAGTAAACATCACCATGCCGATTACCAGTATGCCGAAAATAATATTTGCGATTGTATAGAGCAAAGTTCCTGTCAGCATTAAAGCTTTTCCTGGTAGTTTTAAAAATAAAAGTGCGATAAAGCCGAACACCGCGTAAGTAATCAAAATATCGCCGTGCCAAATGAAGAAGGCGTGGATGATGCCCATCATTAATAGAAGAAACAACCGGCGCAAGGCGATCGGCGTAAAATTTGCTTGCCTTGCGAGTACACGCTCCCGTAAAATCACAAGTCCATAACCAAACAAGAGCGCAAATAACGGGTAAAAGCTGGCTTGTGCAAAAACGTCGATAACAACGTACACTGCTTTGTCCACTGGTTCATTCCACCATTGCAATGGATCAATATAAAGAATTGGCGAATGAAAGGACATCATATTAACAAGAAAGATCCCCAATATCGCCACGCCTCTCATCGTGTCGATCGAGGTGATTCTCTTATTTATTGTTGGCATGGCATCATCCCTTTTTTAGAAAAGTCGTGAAATTCATTATACCTGAAAAAGCGGGAAAAGTGATTATAATGTGCTCTGGAGTTCATCGTAATTTCTGGCTGGCGATCATCGTAAATTGCGAGTTACGCTCGTAAATTTCAATTCTTCAATATTCACGATATAAAAAACTGCCCATGAACGAGCAGTCTTAGTTGACAAACCGACCTGTTTTTCCTTGCGCTTTCCAGTAATCGTCTCTAAGATGGACCTTCTGGATTTTCCCGGAAGCTGTTTTCGGAAGCTCCTCAACAAATGTCACTCCTGTAATCGCTTTAAAATGGGCCAACTTTTCCCGTGAAAAAGCAACAAGATCAGCTTCTGTGCAAGTTTCCGCGTCCCTCAGCACGACAAACGCGTGCGGCGTTTCACCCCATTTTTCATGCGGAACGGCGACAACAGCAGCCTCCAATACAGCTGGATGGTCGTACAGAGCACCTTCGACTTCAATTGAAGAAATATTTTCACCGCCACTAATAATGACATCCTTTTTGCGGTCGACAATTTCAATATGCCCTTCGCGATCGACCATTGCCATATCACCGGTATAAAGCCAACCGTCGCGAATCGCTTCCATGGTCGCTTCTTCATTTTTCCAGTACCCTTTCATGACTCCATTGCTTCTTGTGATGAGTTCGCCGATCTGTTTGCCGTCATGGGCCACTTCGTCACCATTTTCATCGACTACCTTCACTTCACAGCCAATCATCGCAAAGCCCGTTTTTGCTTTCACTTGATTCTGCTCGTCTGCCAGCAGATCCTTTAAATGGGAGCGGATCAGCGAAATGGTGCTTAAAGGCGACGACTCAGTCATCCCGTAGACTTGAATAAACTCCCAGCCCAGTTCATTTTCTACTCGCGTCACAAATGCCGGCGGAGGAGCGGAACCTGCAATAACGACCCGAATTTGCTGCCTGATTGCGGGCTTATGTTGTTCATTATACTGGAGCAATGAATTCAATACCGTCGGAGCCATGTGCATGACCGTTACTCCATGTTTTTCAATGGCTGCAAAAATTTCCTCGGGAGACGTTTTCCTCAGGCAGATTTGCGTCGCACCGTTCGCAGTATAGTAAAATGGTGAACCCCAGCCGTTAACATGGAACATCGGAAGAACATGCAGCAGAACATCCTCATCGTTTACCCGCAAATGGTGCATCGCGCTTAAAGCGTGCAAATAATTGTTGCGATGGGTTAGCATGACTCCTTTCGGATTGCCGGTTGTTCCACTAGTATACAAAAGACTGCAAATATCATCTTCATCCACTGCTGTTCTCGTAAAAGAATTTGCCGGTTGACCTGTAAGCCAATTTTCATAATCCATTTCAGCATATTCATTTTTGTTTTCATGGACGATGATCGTCTTGACTGTTGTCAGTTTTTCTTTGACAGGTACGATCAAGTTGTACAGCGTGCGATCAACAAACAAGATGGTTGTTTCGCTATGGTTCAAAATAAATAAATAATCATCCGGCTTTAATCGGGTGTTAAGCGGCACCATTATGGCGCCGGTCAGGAATACGCCGTAAAACCCTTCAAACATTTCAACTGTGTTTCCGGAGAGATATGCAATCCTGTCACCTTTTTTTACTCCCAGGTTTGTTAACCCGTGCGCAAGCTTATGAACTCTTTCATTTAGTTCCTTGTATGTAAGAACATGTTTATCGCCAAAAATCGCTCTCTTTGAACCATACAATGATACAGCCCTGTCCAAAAATTGCGAAAGAACTAATGGCACCTTCATCCTTATCCCCTCCCTAGAAAAAATTAAACGCTTTCAAAATATACATTTATTATGGCAGGTTTTTACCCGTTTTTTTGTCGTAATATGTCTATTTGATATTTTTTTCCGAACAAATTCTTTCATCCAGCTTCAATTCCTCTTTATTGATGACAGTTAACGCCTATAAAGTTGGGCGATTTAATCACATTTCCGGTCCTTGCACATACGATATTAAAGAAATTTACTTTAAAGGGTGTAGACCATGCCGGCAATTGTAGGAGTTGTCCAAGTGATTTCAATCGGGAGCAGTTCTGTCTTTAACATTGGCGATGTTTATAAAATAATGCCTGTATCGACGGCCAAGACATTCTCCGGGGCAGGTTCCTTTAATACCGGTAACGGTTTAAATGTATACAACAAGCGGAGCTCAACCAACACTTTTGACCGGGATGCGATCGATCAAGGTCCATATTTAAATGCATAACAGCAGGTGATAGCGATGAATTTTTATATTCAACAGTCAATTCACATCAATTTGATCCGAATTGACAGTATTATGAATTCGGCAGTATTGCAGATCGGCAGTTCCGGGATTATTAAACCTGTTTCTTATTTAAGCAACACCGGAGGGTTTATGGAGCCTGCGCCGGAAGCTGAAGCGCCCGATTTCGAAACCGGAACACATTTTGAAAGTCCGGCAGTGCCTTTGACAACAGCGAGAGGCAGAGTCAGCCAGGATTTGTAATGCGAAGAAAATTTGGTCAACTGGACAAACATGTGAGGTGGTATTCATGAACGAGGAGTTTTACCGGTACCTTCAACATCTGCATAATTTTGTTCAGGCTCAAGACAAGAAAATTCGCGCGTTGGCAAAATCAATGGCGATTCTGGAGAATGAAATGAAAGACTTGAAGGAAAAGCCATCCATTCGGGTTGAAAGGATTGAATATAAGTTTGACCAGCTCAAGGTAGAAACCCTTGAAGGCACGCTTAATATTGGTTTAAATCCAACCGATTTGCAGGGGATCGAAGATTTTTCCGTTAACAATGACCAAATGAGTACTCCTTTTTCACCTAAAGAGCGGATGCAAATGGTCGTCGATATCGAGGAGCACATGAACAACTATATCGATTCAGACTTAAAATCGATCGTTGATGAAGCAAAAAACCAATTGAACCTGCGTTTAGATGATTCGTATACTTCCTTTATAAAGGATGACATAAAAAAACAGCTTCCAGCCAGGATTGAACATTTTATCAATCAACATATTCCTGCTGAAAGGTCTCCAGAGTATTTCGAAAAATACAGAGAAAAAATTATTGTTCAGCTGAAAGAGGAAATCAATAGAGGTGTATACACCTTCCTAAATCATTTGCCCGATACTGTGAAAGGAATGAAAACAGAATGAATTTCCATGTTCTGAACCGGGAGATTTGCGTAGGACATATACAGGTGATTGGGGTGTCGAGTTCTTCGCTGTTAATGGTCGGGGATGCAAACACGATTCAGCTTGCCTCTGCCTTTGATACTCCGGCTGAATCGTTAATTATTGGCCCGTTTGTGCCGTTAACCCCGGATGTGCGATAAATGCTGCAACGGACTTCCTATGTAACAGACTTGAAGGTCACCACAGTATCATACTCCTCGGTCATCCAGTTGGGAGATTCAGAAATCATCAACGGGTTTTCCCGTGCCATTGCAGTCCAGCGGGAAGAGGAAGTTTTTTATAGTGATGAAGGAAGCTTTTCTGCTTACCCTGTTTTCAATAAACCGATTCCGTTCATGCCAATACGGGAACAACTTGTGCAGCAAACATCCCACATCTTTCCTGTCCTAAAAGTGAAAAAAATAGATATTCTCGGAATTTCTGCTTCATCTATTCTCCATATTGGAAACAGCCAAAACATATCTTTAGAATCGAGGATCAAACATATCCGGCAATTGAGACCCCGTTAATTGCACAATATTGTCACATGATATTATCGGAGCCGGACAAGGTCATCATTCAGAAAAGGATGTTATATATGCCCGCCATAATTGGTCCAGTGCAGATTATCAATGTTGGAAGCGGGATCGTCCAGTTTGGCGATGCCGTATATATCTCCCCAAAGCATGCATCTAAATCGGTCTCGGGAGCCGGCGCGTCGAACACAGGGGGCTTTATCATTACGAATAACGGAATAAATATCAACAATGTGATTGATACAAATCTGTTGGACCAGCCTGTTGTTGGCAACGCCTAAATTTTCTGCTCCCTTCGGAAAAACCTCACGCGCCCGGATTTGCCGCTTTTACCTTAACAAATTAAACAGGCGATAACCACTCACGGTTATCGCCTGTTTGCCTTAAGCAACTGACTTATTTATCAAGTTTTATGATGTGCCCGCCATCAAAGAAAAATAGGTATCTTTCTTCAATTGTCTTTTTGAAAATTTGCTCAAGTGCTCTCGTATACAGATCTATTTGCACTTTATACCTTTTTTCAAGCACTGGCTTCGCTTCCTCGAAGCCCCCTTTAAATCGATCATGAATTTGATCTGTTTTGTAGTCAATCAGCACTGTAGCTTGCTCATCTTCAAACACACAATCGATGATCCCCTGCACAAAAACGCGCTCCTCCTGCCCTTTCCAATCACGATAAATTTCTTTTGCGGACAGTGATAAATTAAACGGGACTTCGCGGTTTATCTTTGATGCGCCTATCAGCCTTTTACCTAAATCAGTCATGAAAAATTGTGCGACAAGGTCTGCTTCAATAACGGAAACTTGTTCTTCCGTAAGCAATTCTTTTTCCTGCATGACCTTAATTTGTTCTTTTATGCTTTGTTCGGTCAAGGGAAGGCGAAGGTTTAGCTGCTGCATGACCATATGCATCGCTGTTCCCTTTTCCGCAGGTGTAAGTGACTTTTCCTGCATAAACTTCGGCCGTGTCAATATCGGCTTTTTGAGTTGGCGCAACCATTCCGTGCTGCTCTCCTCAGCAAATGCTTCGCCCTGCCGTTTTATTTCAGAAACCGATTGTTTGGATCGATAGACGGCTGCCTCAGCATGTTCATATTTCCATGACAGTTGATGATTGACGATTTCGGAAAACGGAGAAACAACATCGACAGTCTCCCCTGCTGCCACTTTCGCCAGCAAATCATCCTGCTTCACCATCGCTTCCTCCCGCTGTCCGGCCGCTTCTTCTGCAGTGACAACCTGCACTCTCCAGCAGGAAGGATGTCCAGCGATCTCTTCATTTGAAAACGAGCTAATGATGCTTCCTTCCGGCCCGAAAACCTGGAAATCGCGATGGCGGACTATTGATGGGCCGATCCAATCCATATAGCTGCCCGCGGACGCCCGCTCAAACTCGGATAGAAGCCATTTTTGATTCGAAGCTGCTGCTGACCACTTATGAATCGTTTTTTCGGCATCTTTCACAGACCCAATCAAAAACAGTTTTTCCTTCGCTCTTGTTAACGCCACATAAAGCACACGCATCTCTTCGGCAAGCATCTCCATCTTCTTTTTCCGTTTGAAGGCAAGCTGTGGAAGTGATGGATAAGAAATCCGTTTTTGGGCATCGACATATTTAGCCGCAAACCCAAAGTCCTTATCAAGCATAAAAGCCTTTCTTATGTCCATGACGTTGAACTTCCGTGAAAGACCAGCGACAAATACGATTGGGAATTCGAGGCCTTTGCTGCTGTGAATCGTCATGATTCTGACGACATCCTCCTGTTCGCCCAGCGCCCGTGCTGCACCGAGATCATCGCCGCGGTCCATCATCCGTTCAATAAAACGCAAAAAGCGGAACAAGCCCCGGAAAGATGTTGACTCGTATTGGCGGGCCCGGTCATAGAGTGCCCGTAAATTGGCCTGGCGCTGCTTTCCGCCCGGTAAACCACCCACATAATCAAAAAAATGAGTTTCCCTGTACAAGCTCCACAACAATTCGGAAAGTGAACCTTGGCGGGCCCTCTTTCTCCAGTTTGTCAATTGCTCAAGGAAATGGTTTGTTTTTTCATGAAGCTCTTCCCCTTCGTGTCCCGGTTTTGCCCGGCAAAAGCTCACAAATGCGTCATAAAACGATCCCCTTCGCTCGCTTATCCGAACCTGCGCGAGCTCATTTTCATCTAAGCCAACAATCGGTGAACGCAGGACAGATGCAAACGGAATATCTTGAATTGGGTTATCGATGATCTTCAACAATGACATCATAATCGCCACTTCTGTCGCTTCAAAATATCCGTTTGAAAGATTTGCATAAGCAGGAATTCCTTGCTGCTTAAACTCTTCCATTATTTGCGGCGCCCATGTCATCGAACGCAGCAAAATAACGATGTCCCGGTATGCTGCCGGCCTATCCATTTTTGTTTTTGCATTAAAAACAGGCAGTCTTTCGCCAATGATTCCCTTAATTTTTGTCGCCATCAGTCTCGCTTCAAGCTGGACCTGTTCAAATTCTTCGGCATCATAGGCTGCCAGGTCATCTTCCTGCTGTTCAGCTTCATTGTTTTCTCCGGATTGGTCAATCAGCAAAACTTCAACCGGATGCTCGATGTCTTCCGGGTAAGCTGCGCCCTTTTTTAACTCGGCCGCTTCATCGTAGTCAATTTCGCCAACCTTGACACCCATTAACTGCTTAAATAAATAATTGGTCCCGTCCAGTACTTCCTTCCGGCTTCTAAAATTCCTTGCCAGGTCAATGCGCAGTCCGGATTTTTTTCCTTCAGTCGAAAATCTGTTGTATTTTCCGAGGAATAAATTTGGTTCGGCAAGCCGGAATCGGTAAATGGATTGCTTCACATCCCCAACCATGAACAAATTCCCGGCTTCTTCACTATCCTTCGTAACGAGCTTAAGAATCGCTTCCTGAACCAGGTTTGTGTCCTGGTACTCGTCCACAAACACTTCTTTAAAATGATTGCGATAACTTTCGGCAGCCTCAGAAGGAAATCTCAATCCGTCTTCCTTCATTCCTCCGGTTAAAATTTCAAGGCAATAATGCTCCTGGTCGGAGAAATCAACGAGTCCCTTTTCTGTTTTTACCCTTTGAAATCGTTCCGAAAAGGTTCTGACAAGGGTAACGAGTGTTTCGATATGAATCTTCATTTCCCGCATATCCTTTATAAAGCTTTCAGGCCTTCTTGAAAAAAGTTCATTTTGGATTTCCTGTAAAATTTTCTTTGCCTTTTCGCGCAGCTTTTGGGCACGGTCCAGCAATTCTTGATCAAAATCATCGCCGCGGCATGTTTTTGCCCGCGAAAAAGACCATGACTGCATCGCCTGATATAGCGTCTCCCAGGAATCATTTTTTGCAGCCATTAATATGTGGACGATTTCGATATCTTCGACAAAATTTTCCGCGCGTGGGGCTGGCCCGCCTGGAAGCCTGGTTAGCTCGAGCCCCTGTTCAAGAAGCTGCATCGCTCCTTCAAGCTGAAGCTCAATATCAAATAAGAGAGACTTCACAAAAGGCAGATCTTCAATCAAAGCCGATTCATCAACATCATACATCGCAATAATTGAAGCAAGATACTGTTCAGGAGAAGGATTCGACCTGGCAAAATCATAAAGCTCGCGGACAATGTCCTGTAGTGCAGCATCGTTTCGGTCATTCGTGAATGTGTCGACAAGAGCAAAAAAGGCATCATTACCGTCTTTCCCGTATTCTTCTTCAAAAAGCTCATCAAGCACTTCATCGCGCAACAGCTGAGCTTCTGTTTCATTGGCAATCCGGAAGCCTGGGTCAATATCGATTAAGTAATAATATTTTCTGATTACATTTAAGCAAAAAGCATGCAATGTCGAAATTGAAGCACGGTTTAACAGGCTTAGCTGCTTTCTTAAATGGATTGATTTCGGCTGTTCCTCAATCGCTTTTTCAAGTGCTTCACCAATCCGGTGCCTCATTTCAGCAGCGGATGCGTTTGTGAAAGTCACAACCAACAGTTCATCGACATTGATTGGGTCCTGCTCATCAACTATTTTGCGGATCATTCTTTCAACAAGAACAGCCGTCTTTCCCGAGCCTGCCGCGGCAGCGACTAAAATGTCCTTTCCCTTTGCCGCGATCGCTTTCCACTGGTCATCGGTCCAGGTGACGTTGTCAGGCTTCGCCGGAATTTGGAGATTCGTCAATCCCTTCATCCTCCCCTCGAATTATCTCAAGCACATCGTCCTTTTGCTTCGGATTCAGAATCCGGTAGTTATTGCCCTCGACTGACTGGTCAAACTGGCAGACGGACTTAAAGGAGCAGAATGTGCACGGAATCTTATTCTTCAGCTTATACGGGGATACATCGGTAATACCTTCCGTAATTTCATTGCCCGTTTTTTCATATATGTTTCTGACATGGTTTGTCAGCCGGGCAAACTCCGCGCTGCTTGCCACTTTAGAGCGTTTTGAAAGTGTCCCGTCTTTCTTTATTCCGGCCGGGACAATCAAGGATTCCCCCGAATCAAGCGACCGGTCCATTAAGTTAAGTACATTTTCATCACCGAGCAACAGACCGTTCATTTTAAACTTTTTAAAGATTTCGCGTTCAATCTCATCCAGAGAAAGCATTTTTGACGTTTGGATGATCGGATTGTGAACATGAAAATATAGAACACCGGCTGGACTCGCTTCAGTACCGATGAGCGAGCCAGCGTGGCTGATTACGATATCGAGATAAGTAAGCATCTGTAAAGATAAGCCGTAATAAACCTCGCTCAAATTCAAGTCTCTTTCACTTGATTTATAATCGACTACCCTTAAATAAACCCCATCTTCGTTCTCTGCTTTATCGACCCTGTCTATCCGGCCAGCCAATTCCATTTTCGCACCATTTTTAAGTGAAAATGATAACGGAGGCAGCTGTTCCTTCAGCCCGAACCCAAGCTCCAAACCGATCGGAACGAACCCGCTCGCTTTCGAATGCTCGCTCAAAATATAGGACGCCCGGCTAATAATATTTTCAAGTTTTCTCTTAATGTAAAAATGCCTGTTTGAGCTTAAAAGAATCTCATTCTGCAATTTTGGCGCCAGTTTCTCAACCGCTTCTTTGGCAAGCATTTCGCAGTCAGCCCTCGTCATGCTTGACCATGACAAATTCCTTGCATTGACAGCTTCTGAAATATGCTTTAATGCAGCGTGAAATAAGTCTCCGATATCGGGGGCTTCAAGCCTGAATATTTTTCGATCACGGAGTTTCAGGCCATGCTGGGCAAAGTGTGAGAACGGGCAGCTGTTAAACATTTCCATTCGCGAAACACTTGCCTGAATATGATCTCCATATAGCCCACTGCTCACGTTCCTTGACAATTGCCTTGCTTTATTTTCATAAAAGAGACTGGACAAAACTTTATACGCGGTTTTTTTCTGTTCCGAACTTTTCATGTAATAGTTGTATACATCCCACCAAAAATCGTATATCGGATAATTTCGTTTCTTGAGCTGCATTTGGCCCGCTAAATAGGAAAGCGCAGTCGTTTCCCCTGAGACAAATTCCAATTGTCCCATTTCCGGAAGCTCGGAAGGATCGACCACAAAATAATCGTGGCGCGCTTCCGGCAGCAAATCAACGATTCTCTTAATATAGGGGGACGGCATCAATGCTTTTCCTTCTTCATTGGCGAGCGGATAACTTAAATAAAGCTGCTTCGAAGGGGTTATAAAAGCTTTATAAGCGAGAAAATTCTCATCAAGCAGTTTCGTTTTGCTGCTTGCAGCGATTTTTAATCCGCCCGCAAGCAGGGCTTCTCTGTCTTCATCGGCAAGGATGCCCTCCTCGTTGATCTTTGCAGGCAGGACTCCTTCATTCAGGCCAATCACAAACGCCGCTTTTATATCAGATAACCGCGACCTTTCCAAATCAGCAGCAAGCACCTGGTCGATAGCGGGCGGTACAAGCGAAAATTTCAGTGCCTCCATACCGGCATCGAGTATCGAGGCAAATTGCTTTAACGGCACTTTTTCTTGACCAAGCATTTCAACAAACTGGTCAAGCATGGCAATAATGGCATCCCAGGCCTGGTCATGCTCACGTGCTCTGACAAGATTCCCCTGCTCTTCTGCTGCCAGCTTCCATTGCTCAAGCTTTGCCGGAATATCAAGCTCCTCAACAAACAGATAAACCGCTTCACTAAGATCACGGCCATTTTCCGCCCTTTTCAAACGCCTTGACATTCTTAAAATGGGGGCGGTAATCAAAAGCCGAAGCTCATTTAATTCCTGCTCCGCCCGTTTTTCCGCATCAGTCTGGGCGATAGCCTCGTTTTCCAAGCCCCTGATGCGCCGATAAACCCAGCGCTCCCGCTTCGTCCACTTGTCTCCTTGAATCCCGTACGCCAACACATAGTTTTCAAGCCTGTCCATTTGTTCACGAAGCTGCGCCGGATTAGAGGTAAGCGGATATAATAATTCCGTTTTAACGGCACGGAATACAGGCTCATAACGCCAATTTCCAACGATCACTTCAAGACTTGAGCGAATCAGCTCAAGCAACGGATGATGCAGCATCGTTCTTTTTTGATCGATAAAATAAGGAATGCCGTAATCATGGAAAATCGTTTCAATAATTTCATGATAGTCACTGCCGTTTCTCGTTAAAACAGCTATGTCTTTAAAACGATAGTCTTTATCGCGGACTAAATGCTTAATTTCACGGGCGACGCCTTCCAGTTCCGCTCTTCGATTGGCTGCCTGTACGATCGTAACAGCGGCCGCTCCCTGGAAAGCTTGAGCAGGCCTTGTATCAAAATGCGCTTCGAGATGGTTAAGTGATGGATGCTCCCAGCGCTTTTGCTCGTTTAAAATGAATTCCGGCTCCAGCTCAATGTTTCCAGCCTTAACGATTTCATACAGCGTCTGGCAAGTTTCACCGCTCATTCTAAACAGATGCAGCTCATCCGGGGCTGTTTCATGAAATGGTTGATCAAGCGTCAGCGTAATCGTTACCCGTTTGCAATGCTTCATAAGCTGCTGAATCACCAAGTACTCCTGGGGGGTAAAGCTGTAAAACCCGTCAATATACACTTCGGCGTTCTTCAAGTATCCAGATGAAGCGGCTTGTTCGGTGAACAACCTGAAGTAATCCTCTGAATCGGTATATTTGCCGGCCATTGCCTCGTCAAAATGGTTATATATTAATTCAAGGTCATGAAGCTTATCCTGAATATCAATCCGTTTTTGTTGTTCATTCTCAGCCAAAGCTGCATGCTTTTCAGCGAGTTCCTCCGGATTTATACAATACCGCTTAAACTCTGTGAGCATTTGTTCCATCTGCTGGATAAAACCGTTTTTATCAGCAGCACGCTGGAAGATGGTGAGCTCGTCTTTGTTTTCTTCAATAATTTTTCGAATCAGCATGCTTATTCCAATGCTGTTTAAATGGTAACGGCTGATGCCGCCCGTTTCCTGCAGGACCCGCCATGCAAGACGTGTAAAGCTGTACACTTGCGCCCTGATCATTCCCCCCAGGTCAGGCGTTGTCACAAGCCTGTACTCCGAAAGAAATGTCATCTGTTCCGGTACAAGATAAATTATCGGATCGCCATCCGGTTCCTGAAATAATCTCTCGCGTATTTCATTCAGGCATGTCTCCGTCTTACCGCTCCCGGAACGCCCGATTAATAGTCGAACAGACATCTCCCCATCCTCCTAATAAAGCTATCTTTCTCTTATATTATTTTAGCACAGCATATGATTAAAATTTTATCGCCTGCGTTTGGCAAATAGTAACTGGTTTCATTCTAAATGCTTTTCAGCTTTTTATGGTTTGAGATTTCCCACATGTGCGCGCAGCTAAAGTTCTTAGTTGTAAAAATGATTTCAACTAAACTTATGATATCATATTTACCGCTTACATAGCGAACGTTAGTTCCTATCGTTTTATACAGCTCTATAATTTGAAGGCACTATAACATAAATAGTTCCTGCTAAATGATTTACGGGGTCATTTTTCTTTTCAGCCCATAATATAGTACATATTAGACAAGCTTGGATGGTTCTTTTGGAATTATATTAAATTAACAATTGAGAAGGTATAAAGATGACTGGATTAATCATTATTCTACTGCTTGTGCTGGTGCTTCCATTTACAATGAAAGCCGTTGAGGATAACCTCGAAATTTTCTTATTTTCAATGGGGGTTGCTGCCGTTTTGTTCAGCGGGGTGTTGGACAGGCCTTTGATGGTGAAAGCATTGGAAGACCCTATTAAAATTGCAATAACCGTTCTTATTGCGGGTTTGCTGTTCAAATGGCTGTTAAGACCTTTTGAAAACTTAGTTAGCAAAACTGGTAAATCCATACCTTATCCATTATTCTTCGCCCTCGTCGTCATTGTCCTTGGCTTCCTTTCAAGTGTCATCACCGCGATCATTGCCGCATTAGTCCTTGTAAATATCGTCACTTTCCTCCGATTAGATCGAAAATCGGAATTGCGGCTTGTGATCATTTCCTGTTTTTCAATCGGCTTGGGAGCCACTTTAACACCAATTGGCGAGCCGCTTTCAACAATTGTCGTCAGCAAACTGAATGGGGATTTCCTGCTTCTGTTCAGGCTGATAGGGCCGGAGGTAATGATTGGGGTATTGATGATGGGTGTTTTTGCGGCCCTATTTATTCAGCCTCAGCCGCATAAAAAAGGACTGTCTGGATTTAGCAAGGCTGAAACGTACCAGGAAATTCTTAATCGTTCTATAAAGATCTATCTGTTTGTAATGGGCTTGACGCTGCTTGGCGCCGGATTCGAACCGATGATCAATATGTACATGCTTCAACTCAATCCATTTTTGCTGTACTGGATCAATATGATTTCTGCGATTCTTGATAACGCCACCCTGGCAGCTGCCGAAATTAGTCCGGCGATGGACTACATGGCCATCAAAGCAATTTTACTTGGCCTGATTACGAGCGGCGGCATGCTGATTCCCGGAAATATTCCCAATATCATCTCCGCTGGCAAACTGAACATTACCAGCACAGAATGGGCAAAATTCGGCGTTCCGTTCGGATTGATGACGATGGTTGTTTATTTTGTGGTGATCTTGTATGGGGAGTGATTTTTCATTACTTGTAAATGGCTAAAAGATTTGTTTTGAATCTTTTGAGTAAGGGGGTTTCTTGATAAATTCGAGTTTATAAGAAGGAAGATTTATACGTGATTGATTAGGTTGACGTAATTATGCAGGGAATCACCATGAACCAATTTAGGAGATTTTTTTTCAAGTAAAAAGACTCGAAGTCATCCGAGTCTCAGATTGTCGACAAAAGGGGTTCGGAATGGTCTCATTCCGAACCCCTTTTGGTTATTTTTATCTATTTGTCTCTGTTTTTAGTGTGAATGGCCTATCACTAGCTCATTTGTTAAGCCATTTCTGGACCTTTCCAGGTCCAGTTAGCCATTTTCTTTAGATTCATGGCAGCGAAAGTAAGCATCGCCTGCATGGACAATTTTTTAAGTCCCCTTAACGTTGTCCAACGCATACCATGCTTTTCTTTAGCATCTGCGAAAACGCGTTCAATCGTTTCCTTGCGTTTCGCATAGATGAGTTTTACTTCTTTGTGATGACGCAGGTGATCGGCTTCCTCTACATATTCCTGCCAAATATGCCTGGTCACCACTTTTTGATGATCTTTACTCTCAGTACACTGTGATAAAAATGGGCAGGCTGTGCAGATATGCTTTGGTGACTTGTACTCACGATAGCCTTCCTTGTTCGTCGTCGAGTACTTTAAGACCTTGCCCGCCGGGCAAAGGTAACAGTCGAAGTGTTCATCATAGACATATTCGTATTTTCGAAAAAAACCATCTTTTGTGCGTGGCCGTGTATAAGGCATAGCCGGCGTCATTTCGTTATCAATCAAATACTTTGTAATGGCAGGTGTTTTATAGGCTGCGTCAGCCGCGATAGCTTTAGGTTTTCCGACCTTCTCCATCACCTGTTCAACCAATGGCTCCAACATATGACTGTCATGCGTACTTCCCGGCGTCACCACTGTCCCCAGTACAAACCCGTTGCGGTCGGCCGCCGCATGAAAGGAATAGGCGAATTGCTTGGTCCGTTCGTCCTTCACATAGTAGCCACTCTCCGTATCAGTTGTGCTTTCCTTAATTTCTTTCGTCTCCTCCTTTTCGAATCTATCAGGAGAGAAAGGCTTCTTCCCATGGTCTTCCCGGTCTTGGTTGATCTCTTCCTGAAGGCGTTCCTGGTAGGCCCGTGTTTCCTTCCGTACCATCTTCTTTACGAATTTATGCTTGTTCGCACTGGCCTTGACATGGGTCGAGTCAATAAAGACATGGTCGGCACTGATTAGTTTATTCTCGGCTGCCGTCTTGAGGATACGATAGAAAATCTGTTCAAACAGGTCTGTATCCTTAAAGCGACGCTCATAATTCTTCCCGAACGTAGAAAAGTGAGGTATCTTATCATGGAACCCATAGCCTAGAAACCAGCGATAGGCCATATTGGTTTCTGTTTCCTTGATGGTCTGGCGCATGGAACGAATGCCGAATGTATATTGAATAAAGGTAAGTTTAATCAAAATGACAGGATCAATACTTGGGCGCCCCACTTCGGAGTACAGATCTTTAACAAGATCGTAGATGAAGGAGAAATCAATCGCTCTCTCCATTTTGCGGACCAGATGGTCCGCAGGTACCAATTGATCTAAAGTAATCATTTCAAGTTGATCCCGACCGATTGAAGGGTTTTTTGAAAGCATCTTCATCACCTCAAGCATTAATATGTATCTATTTTAAAACAGGCTTTGGTTATACTGCTACACTAACTTTTTAAACCCTGTTGATTGGAGTGGAAAGCGCGAAGACTCCTGCGGGACTACGGGTCAGGGGAGACCCCGCAGGAGTGAATAACGACGAGGAGGCTCCCCGGGCCGCCCGCGGAAAGCGAAGCGGTTGGAACGGAAATCAACAGTCCCATTTTAAAAATTAGACAAAAATAAAAAAACTGTAGGCAAACTCGATATTAGTCGAGTTTGTCTACAGTCTGAGACTCGAAGTCATTCGAGTCTGAATGTTTACATATGCTTGTTTTAAAACGAGACATCCATTTCATCCAAGGGCCAGTAGCGAAGATTGACTTCCCCGACGACTTGATCGGCATCGATAAAGCCGAATTGGCGGCTGTCCCAGCTCCCGCGCCGGTTGTCCCCAAGCACAAAGAGCTTGCCTTCCGGGACTGATTCTACGCCGGTGATTTCCTGCAAGGTAAAATCGCCTGTTAACTTCTCGCCGGGAATCTCCATTCTGTATCTATCCAAATAAGGCTCCTCGATTTTTTTTCCATTTATAAATAGCTGATCATCACTGTATTCGATATGATCTCCAGGCAGGCCAATAATTCGTTTGACGTAGTCTTCCTGTTCGTTTGCGTGGAAGACTATAACATCGAACCGTTCTAAATCGCCGATCTGATAACCGATCTTGTTGACGACGAGTTTGTTTCCATCTTCAAGGGTTGGCATCATCGACTCGCCTTCAACAATATAATTGGAAAAGAAAAAAGTGCGGATAAAGGCAAATATGACGATGCCGATTGCAAATGCTTTAATCCATTCCAGCCCTTCTCGTTTCAGCTCTTCTTTCATTTCCATCTCCTCCGTCTTTGTCTTAAACTTGCGTTTCCTGCTAATTATACTAGCTCCGCCTCCCAGTTCGAGCTTTTCATTTGCCATTTTACTATTTCTCTACACTCATATTGATTTTTACTTCGATTCTTTTACCAACATACCAAAGAATCGCAATAACTAACAGTACAATGGCTGTCCGTAGCGGCTGATGGAATAACGAGTATATATCGTACCCAATAAAACTAATCGTAAAAATCATTACCGCCTTTCCGGTAATGACGGCCAGCATATACTGGGCAGTGCTGATTTTCGATAGCCCGGCAACAATATTCACGACTGCGGATGGCGTAAATGGGAAGCAGAGCATCAGGAATAACGGCCCAAACCCATGTCGTTCCAGCCAACTCATCAGGCGCTGGACGCGATGATGTTTTTTCAAAAAACGCAGCACCCGCTTCTGTCCATATTTCCTTACAAGGAAAAAGACGAGAAACGCACCTGCTGAAGCCCCGATCCATGAATACAAAAAGCCAAACCCGAGACCAAATGCGTTTACATTTGCCATCACAAACAAGAACAGGGGTAAAAACGGCAGGAACGCTTCCAGCATCGGCAGCAGGATCCCTGGAATGGGCCCTAAAGCCCGATACTCTTCAATTACATCCATTATATTCTCTAAGGTGAACCATTCTTTTAATATGTCAAAATCCATTCACAGTCTCCTTACAGCTCATCTGTTCGTGCCAGAGTTTTCCGACTCTAGCTGGCACATATAATTTGTTTACCTCATATCCGTCCATTTCACACCTGGATTTTTCACCAGTGAAGCCGTTATTGGGTTTGGTCTGCTTTAAGAAATTCGTCGAGGGCGGCCCTGTTCTTTTCGAGATCAGGCGCGAGAATGTCTCCTATACCTGACACCCTCTGTTCCTTGAAACCACCCTCTACCGGAATGGTTAACGACTCGATATTTTTATTTCCTGCTGTTAAAAAATCCTTTCCCATAAACAGCATTGTCGCCGTATTAAGATTCGTATTAATAAACGGAGTAACTACCCCAATTAACTTCGGGAGTTTAGGAACGGTTTCCAGGCTTGTCAGCTGTCCCGCTACATTTTTGACAACTTTTTGCTGCCTTTCAACCCTTGTAAAGTCACCCATCGTATCATTCCTGAAGCGAACATAGCCCAATAAATGCTCCCCGTCAAGCTGCTGAACCCCGGGTTCAAGGGTAACTCCGATATAATCGGACATATGCTTTTCTACGTCGACTTCGACTCCGTCGGGAAATGCTTCATCAATCAATTGAACAAAACCTTCAAAATCGACGATTGAATAATATTGAATGTCCAATCCGAAATTGTCTTTAATTGTTTGTCTGAGCAGCTCAGGACCGCCAAATGCGAAGGCCGCATTGATTTTATTTTTCCCATGTCCGGGAATCTCAACGTATGAGTCGCGCATAATCGAAGTAATTTTATAAATGCCTTTGTCTTTATGATAATGGGCAATCATGATTGTATCGGACCTGGCGCCCTTTTCCCCTCTTGTGTCGCTCCCAATCAGAAGTGTATTCGTCCAGCCTTGTTCGTCTTTTTCCCCATTAAATTCATACTCTACCTTTTCAACATTTGAGTCCTTCGTCGATTCCGAAACGCCGGCCCGGAATTGCCAGTAAATATATGCAAATACAGCAGCAATCAATATGAGTAACACTAATAAAAAAGCCTTCCGTTTCCTCTTTTTTCGGTTTTTATGCTGATGCTTATCTGATCTCATAGCGCTTTTCCTTTCATTACCTTAGTATGACCCCTTTAGCATATATGACTTCTTTATTCGACAAAAAGTTTCCTTCAAAACGGTGGAAATTTTTTCACCAGTCCCGATCTGAACTGCAAAGTTATTTATACAGTCAACCTCAACTCATCCACAAAATATCTTATTTTCAATGTACCATGATTCTTGAAAAAGAAAAAACTGCAATCAATGATGACCGCAGTTTTTTCGAAATTTTTTAAATATGGTCCTTAAACCATTCGGTTATATAGTTTAATCTTTGAATACGAAGCTGAGGTTTTCCGCTTCTTGATAATTCGTGGTTTGACTCAGGGAAGCGGATGAATTTCGTTTCTTTCCCCTGCCTTTTCAAAGCAATAAACAACTGTTCCGCCTGCTCAACCGGACAGCGGTAATCTTTTTCACCGTGCATGATCAACAGCGGAGTTTTAATATTGCCGGCATAAGCTAGCGGAGAATGCTTCCACAATGTTTCAATGTCATTCAAATCAGCATTGATTTGCCATTCTGTGAAATAATAACCGATATCGCTGACACCATAAAAGCTGACCCAGTTTGAAATCGATCGCAGGGTAATCGCTGCTTTAAAGCGGTCAGTCTGGCCGACGATCCAGTTCGTCATGAAACCGCCGTAGCTTCCGCCCATAACCCCGAGCCTTTCTTTGTCAACGAACGGGAACGAATCAATCGCGTAATCGACGGCTGCCATTAAGTCTTTATAGTCTTCGCCGCCATAATCGCCCCTTACCGCATTGACAAATTCCTGGCCGTAACCAAGGCTGCCTCGTGGATTGATATACAACACTGCGTAACCTTCTGCAGCAAGCAATTGAAATTCATGAAAAAAAGTATTCGCATACATCGCATGCGGGCCGCCGTGAATTTCTAAAATAAGCGGATACTTTTTACCTTCTTTATAGTTGGCCGGTTTCATAATCCAGCCATGAAGTTCCGTCCCGTCTTTTGCAGAAAGATTGATCGCTTGCGGCTGTGACAAAGTAACCTCCTTGAGGAAGTCAGCGTTCACATTTGTCAACTGTTCAAGAGCTCCCGTTGATATGTTCAATGTATATAAATCTCCAGGCTGGTCAGCTTTGCTGATCGCTACAACGGCCCGCTCGTTTCTTCCGTCAGCCGCCAGCCCGTAAACATGCTGGTTATCAAGAAGTGCCGGGTAGATCTCACCTTTTAAGTTCCCGTAGTATACAACGGTGTTGCCATGATCTGTGGCGACAAAATAAAAGCTTTCATTATCATCGGCCCAGAGCATTCCCGGTGTGACTGCTCCCTGCTGGAAGTCACCGACTACCGTATCTCCTGCCTGTACATCCCAATTGTTTGTTAAACATTTTAACGTTCCAGAACTAATATCATATACCCATAGCTTTGTAAGCGTAGCATTTTCATACTCGCGTCCATGGCCAAACAAGCCGAGATGTTTCCCGTCCGGAGACCAGGTTACACTTCCGAAATAACCTGTCCCATCAGTGACTCTTTGCAGTTTGTTATCGGCCTTCACATCAATCAAATAGACATCATTAAGGAAAGTCGAATCAGTATCATCACTCAGATCAGCGGTAACAGCGATTTTTCCTCCGTCAGGCGACCAGCTCTGCAGGTGGTAATCTGTTTTCCCATCGGTGATTTGGGTAATCTCGCCTAAATTGAGATCGACGACAGCTACTTGCGCGACCTTTCCGTTCAAAAAGCCCTGGGCATCTGATTTATATTTCATTTTATCCACTTCAAGAGGAACAAGTTCTTGCTTCTTTTCCTGCTCTCCGTCACGGTCGGAAACACTGTCATCCTTTCCTAATGAAATGGAGAAGGCAATTTTCGTACCGTCCGGCGACCAGACTGGACTTCCTGCTCCGTTACGGCTAAAAGTAACCTGTTTTGCTTCTCCGCCGCCCGCATTCAAGATATAGATTTGATTTTTCCCCGTCCGGTTTGAGATAAAAGCGACCCGTGATCCATCAGGCGACCAGCGCGGCGAATGGTTGCGGTGCTCACCATAAGTCCACTGAACAGGCTTTGCTTTCTCATCAAGGTTTATGTAAAAGAGGTGTGCACTATAGTCATTTTTCTCCTTGAGCATAGCGGTCTCTACATAAAGCAGATCTCTCCCATTTGGTGCAAGGCGAGGATCCGTTGCAGATTTAAGTGTATACAAGTCCTCCGCCGTAATTGTTCGTTTAGTTGTCATTAAGAAGCCACCCTTTCATTAAAAGCTTTCTTAAAATATATTTCGACACTAGAAATATATTTTCCCTATTCATTATAAGGCTTCTTTTAAAAAAGATAAATGAATTTTGCAATATTTGAAAAAAATAAATCTGTCTTGAATTTAGGATATATATTAGTTAATATAATATCGAACAAATGTTCTAATTTTGATAAAAGGAGTAAACGAACATGACAAGAATCCCTGAAGAAGACCGCAATATGATGGAACAGGCCATCTACTTACCATTAGTGTTAACCGTTTTAAACCGAGATCTTGTTGTGGTCGAAAAAAGCCCTTTTAAACTAAAAGATCCTTATAGACACTTAATTGAGGAAACAATGAAGATTATCCAAAAGGAATTGTACGAAGTAAAGCGATACATGAGTAAAAACAAGCTAAAGGTTGAGCAGTTGAACCGGGACGAAGCCTTCACGATGTATCTGTTTTTGTATAAAGGCTATGAGGAACACCATAGCTATTTTAACCCACGGATTCGCAACAAAGTACAAGAATTAATGGAATTTTATTTGTTTAAACGGCATGTTTGTGGGCAGGAAAAAACAGAGGCTTAACTTATTGTTTGAAAGTACGGCCTTCAGATTGATAATGGTGATGACTTTCAGAGGCCTCCATATATCTGCCCGTCCGGGAAAAATAATAAGCTTTTCGTTCTGTCTCTTCTAATCTCTGCATGATTTTCGTTCTCAGCAGTGCGGTCCGGAGCAGTTGATTTTCAAAAGAGGCCGATGAAATGGGGAAGGTATAATGCCTCTTGTTGCGAAAGGTAACAACTGTCTGCTGTGAATCCACTCTTTGATGGGATAAAACATTCTCATGTGAAATCCAGATGCAGTCATTGTTGTTCGGCGATGTCGTCGGGAAAAAATAAATAAAATGAACAGGGTCAATCGTGATTGGAACCTTGTGAGTGATGCCGATAAGCGTTTTTGTCCCTTGTTTCCTGCCTTCATAGCTTGAACCAAAGTATTCACAGCTTTTCTTGATAATATCGAGCGGCTTGAAAGGGGAAATGTATTCATCCTCCATTTCAATGATCCTTGCATATAGCTTGCTTCCATAAAGGGTCGGCCTAACCATTAATGTACAAGGATTTACTTCATATTCTTCAATCAATGTTCTCCTCTGCTTGTCCATAGGTACATCTCCTTCTGTTAAACTGATCTTATCGTACCACCAACTTCCAGATATTTTACAAAAACAACGAAATATTCGCAAAAAATTCACATTTTAAAAGTGCCAAAAAAATATTTTCTAAAAATTTAAAAAATTTAGTTGATTCAAGAGTGAAAATTCCATATAATATTAAAAAGTGTCAGGGGTGATTTTCATGAACGAAAGGTCCTACACAGAGCTAATGAAATCGAAAGCAATGAGCCGCCAAAATGCAAAAGATGCTTACATGTCAAACCTTTACATTGATATGCTCCTTGATGAAATATTGCTTAACGCTGAGAAACAAAAGTTGTTGAACAAGATTGATCAAGCCATCGATGTTAATGATAAGCCGGCATTTTTGCAATTGACTGAAGAATTAGCTTCCTTAAACAAAAGGTTTGGAACTTAACTTAATTTCTGCGGTTGAAACCTTATTTGGAGACTGACCACAAAGCTTCCATCTTTTATCAAAAAGATCGGGTGACAAGCCAGTGGTGCACAGTCTCTTATTTTTGTTTTAAGGAGTCAAGGTCCTCCTCTTTTAAAATAAAACATGGACCACCAGAGGCGGCCCATTTCAATCAATGTTTTCATTTCGCATCTTTATTTCATATTCTTCAAGAGCAGAAATTCTTTCAAGCATTGTCGGATGGCCGTAGCGGAATATTTTCACCAATAATGGCGGGTTAACCTGGCTAAGCCCGGCACGTGTCAACTCCTGGAATGAAGTAATAGCAGCTTGCGGATCCTTTGTCATCTCAATTGCATAAAGATCAGCCTGGCTTTCCTGGTATCTTGACACAAAATTGGTTAGCGGGCTCGCTGCAAACATAAGCATCGACAGAATCATCAAGAACAGCGGCAATGAGCGTAAGTCCTTGACATGGTCAACCTTAAATTCATTTCCCCAGCGGCTGATTGCCCAATTCATGATTCTCGCGGTTGCGTATAATCCGGCTAATGATAACAGCAGATATCCGGCAATTCCAACATAAATATGCTTCTTAACATAATGGGCCATTTCATGCGCCATTATGAATAAAATTTGATTATCATTTAAACGGTTTAGAGTCGTATCCCAAAGAACGATCCGCGAATTCCCGCCGATGCCGCTCACGTATGCATTTAAAGCATTAGTCTTTTCGGCCATGTCCACTTCAAAAACATGGTCAGCCGGGATGTCCGCTTTGTCTGCAAGTGCTAAAATTTTCTGTTCGAGCTCTTTATCTTTTAACGGATAAAAGTCATTGTATAAAGGATCAATGACGATCGGCTGCAAAAATACCATAATCAAGGTAAACGGGATTGTTAACATCCAGGCATACAGCCACCACCTCTTGCGGCTTTTATTCATCAGCCAATAAAGCACAGAAACGACAATCACCATAATTCCGTAGTTGATCCAGAAGTCAATAAGCTCATCCTTCATCCATGAGGAGAAGGTCTGTGTGGAAATATTGTAGGTCTTCGCCAGAGAGTAGCTGATATAACTCAATGGAAAAGTCGCCACGAATGCAAAGAAAGACAGCCAAATGAAATAGATCGCTGTTTGGAAAAACTTGAATCTAGTTGACTGTTCGGCCCAGCGCTTAAATGCCTTTGAAAGCCCCACCAACAAAATTAATAAATAAAATAGCCATTCAAGCGGTGTAGACAGGAAAAACAACAGATTTCTCACCTTTGAATATTCCTCGCTCAAGCTAAGTTCCCGCGCATTGAGAAAAACGGCCGGGTCAGCCTGTGAACCTTCGTATTCAAACGGCAGGCTTGTATCGGCGAAATAAAAAAGGTACCAGTAAATAAATAGCCCATAAAGAACATAGGCAATAACCGCATAAACCCCGATCTTGCGTGCCAACTTTTTTCACCTCCAATGTACAACCTGTTCTCTTATTAGTTTAATAAAAAATTCCCGAATTAGAACCAGATCTTAACCAAGCTATCAGTTCTCTAAACATAGGATGCACGGTTCCAGCAAAAATCAATGAAAAAATTACTGCCGGTCCACATCAGGAACCGGCAGTCGCGAAAGTTCAAAATAGATAGGAATATAAAGTTAATACCGCAATCGAGCCGAGGACCACGATGATCACATTAGCGCCGAGATAAGCTACAATAAAGGCAGCGGCAGCTCCAAGCAGCCCGTACCATATATCCTCCTGAATGAACAGTATCCCTGGAAAAATAAGCGCCCCTAAAGTGGCATACGGGACATTTCTCAGTACCCCCTGCAAAAAAGCAGGCAGCTCTTTTCCTTGAAACAAGACAAATGGAAGCATTCTCGGGATATAGGTAACAACACCCATTCCGATAATCATCCAGACGATTTCACTGCTCACTTGCGTCACTCCTTTGCTTCCCTTTCATCAGTTCAACCGCTTCAGCGATCACGGCCGAAAGGAGCGTTGCCGATACAATCGCCCATCCAGTTGAAAGCCATCCTGCCAACGTAAAAATTGTATTAAAGGAAGCCGCAAGAGCAGCCAAAAAACCCACTTTAACAGTTTTTTTCATAGATGGGACGAGCAGGCCGATAAACATCGCATACAAAGCGACAGACATGCTTTCCTGCAACGTTTCCGGAAGGCTTGCACCGAGTAAATGTCCAAGTCCGGAATTGACTACCCAGCTTGAATAGGAAACCGCGATCACGCCGAAAATATATCCTGTCGTAACCGTCCCTTCTTTTGTTGCTGCTACCGAGAACGTTTCATCGGTGATTCCAAAAGAATAGATCGCTTTATTGAAAAGATGGTCATCCTCACATTTTTCATTAAGGGAAGCCGCCATCAGAAAGTGGCGGATATTCACGATAAAGGTTGTTAAGATAATTTCAAAAACACCCGTTCCGAGCGTTAATAGACTGAGAGAAATGTATTGCGCCGCGCCTGCAAAAACAATCAGGCTCATCAGCATCGTTTCACCGATTGAAAGCCCTGTTGTTTTTGCCAATAGCCCGAAAGTTACCGCGATCGGAAAATAGCCGATCCCAATGCTGACTCCGGCTTGAATTCCTTTTCTAAACTCGGAAGAATGTTTGCCCAACGTTAATTCTGCCACAGTGCCACCGCCTTTTTCCGGTTTATATTCCGCTAGTTTTATATTAAAATAAACGTATATATTCTCAGGATTATAATTAAACTATATTATACATACGTGCGTTATATTGTACAATTCTTTCGGAGGAAAAAATGGAAAATATCCAAAAAAATATTGGGAAAAATTTAAAAGCAGTTCGGAATAATCGAGGCATAAGCCTTGATCAAACGGCCAGCCTTACCGGCGTCAGCAAAGCGATGCTCGGCCAGATCGAGCGAGGCGAATCCAACCCAACCGTTACCACCCTCTGGAAAATTGCCACCGGGCTCCAGGTGTCTTTTTCTTCGCTTATAAACGACGAGCCTGCAGATATTGCGTTTGTGCCATTGCAAAATGTTTCCCCTGTCATCGAAAATAACGGCGACTACCGCGTTTATTCAATTTTTTCCTTTGATCCTAGAAAAAGGTTTGAAATATTTATTGTTGAAATGGACAGAGGCAGCATCCATACTTCCGAACGCCATAACGAAGGGGTCGAAGAATATATTACCGTCATGAACGGAAGCCTTGAAATGCTTATCGGCGACAATACATACCAAATTGAGGCTGGTGGTTCGATCCGGTTCACAGCAAATAAATCACACACCTATAAAAACTCCGGGGAAGAGATGATCAGGTATCAAGCTGTCATGTATTATCCGTAAAAGCTTGATCCACCGCCCTAAACCTCGTTTAAATCCCGCCAAATAAAAACACATGGTCCACTCCCATGTGTTTTTGTTTTATATCAAGACTGAGCGGTCGCTGTTAATTTTTTCACCGCGGATGCGCTGGAACTCCTGGAGCAATTTATCGACCGTCAAACCGCTTTTTTCACTGGAATTCGCTTCAAAAATGATCTGGCCCTGATCCATCATAATAAGCCGGTTTCCGAGATCGAGAGCCTGCTGCATATTATGGGTAACCATTAACGCCGTCAATTTATGTTCGGATACGATCTGTCCGGTTAAGCTCGTAATCAGCTCTGCCCGGGAAGGATCAAGTGCTGCGGTATGCTCGTCGAGAAGCAGCAGATCGGGCTTCGTGAATGTCGCCATTAACAGGGATAATGCCTGGCGTTCGCCGCCAGAAAGCAAACCGGCTTTTGCCTCGAGCCTGTTTTCCAGCCCGAGCTGGAGCGTCTCAAGCACTTCTTTAAAAAACTGCCTCCGCTTCTTTGATACTCCCCGCCTAAAGCCGCGTAACGCTGTTCTTGCATAGGCAATTGCCAGATTCTCTTCAATTGTCATCCCTGGGGCGGTGCCGGCCATCGGATCCTGGAAAACCCGGCCAATTCGTTTCGCCCTTTTAAATTCCGGTTCATCAGTGACATTATTCCCATGAATATAAACCTCTCCTTCATCAGGTGCATACTTGCCGGAAATAATGTTCATTAACGTCGACTTACCTGCACCATTGCTGCCGATTACTGTCACAAAATCACCAGGGACAAGATGCAGATCGATATGATCGAGAGCAATTTTTTCGTCAAGGGTCCCTTCATTGAACACTTTAAATATCTGATTTAGCTGCAGCAACATGTTCACCACCCTTCTCCACGACGTTAAACTCTGCCTTTCGGCTTTTGATTCGTTGCCTTCTCCGCTGTTTCTCCTTCTGGTTTTCTATCAATCTCGGAAAAACTAGCGCACAAACAACGATAAACGCGGTGATTAATTTCATATCGCCAGTATCTAAAAATTCCACCCTTAAAGCAATCGTTACGATGATCCGGTACAGAATCGCACCGCCAATCACGGCCAAAGTCGCCCTGACAATGTTTTTTGCTCCGAATACCGCTTCACCAATGATGACTGAAGCGAGCCCGACAATGATCATCCCAATTCCCATTCCAACGTCACTATAGCCAGAATACTGGGCAACCAATGCACCTGAAAAAGCGACAAGTGCATTGGAAAGCCCCAATCCTAGTACTTTCAAATAGTCCGTGTTAGCAGAAAAGCTGCGGATCATCATTTCATTATTACCGGTCGCCCTGATCGCCAAGCCGAGATCCGTCCTCAGGAATAAATCAATTCCGAGCTTAACAATAAGAGCCAGCACGATCATAACGATCAAGATTCCCCATGTATTTGGAACAAAGGCAGATAAACCAGCGCTGTTCAGCAAAGTTTGCATGCCATCGTCTATCCCGAGGCTTTTCCAAAAATCCCTGATCGCTGTGATCACCGTAGATTCCGCTAAAAGCGGTACATTGGATTTGCCCATAATTCGCAGATTAATAGAATAGAGGGCAATCATCATTAAAATTCCTGATAACAATGCATTAATTCTCCCTTTTGTGTGCAACAGACCGGTGATGCATCCAGCTAAGAACCCCGCCAGTATCGCAGCGGCCGTTGCCAAAAAGGGATTCGTTCCTGAGACGACCAACACTGCAGCCACAGATGCCCCGGTAACAAAACTTCCGTCAACTGTTAAATCAGGAAAATCCAATATTCTGAAGGACAGATAAACCCCCAAAGCCATAATCGCATAAATAGCACCTGATTCGATCGAACCAAATATGGCTGTAAACATAAAATTCTTCCTCTCTATTTCGTTTAAAATGTTATTTTACGAACTCTGCAGTTTCTTTCCATTCTTCTTTGATTTCAATATTCATGTCTTCAGCAGCTTTCTCATTGATTACGAGCTTCAATTTTTGCGGATATTGAACGGGAATCTCTGCAGGCTTCTTCTCACCTTTCAATATTTGTGCCGCCATCACACCAGCCTCGTGACCGATATCAGCATAATCGAATCCATACGCAGCAAAACCGCCCCGCTGCACGGAATCCAGTTCTCCGACAAATAACGGGATATCATTATCATTCGCGGTTTGAATCACCGATTCAAGTGCCGAAACGACGGTGTTATCTGTAATGATATAAATCATATCAGCCTTGCCGACCAATGATTCAGCCGCCTGTTTGACTTCAGAAGAATTGGACACGGTCGCTTCCGTTAATTTCAAATCGGTATCTTTGAGCGCTTTCTTAACCAAATCGATCTGCGCAACCGAATTTTGCTCACCCGAGTTATAAATGACGCCGACTGTTTCTCCGTCCATCTGCTCGCTCATGAATTTGACCGTATTCGGAATCGCATCCGGGTGTGTATCGGTCGTTCCGGTAATATTTTCCCCAGGCTGATCCATTGCCGCAACCAGCCCTGCACCAACAGGATCAGTCACAGAAGTAAACACAATTGGAATCTCTTTAGTAGCATTTAATGAGCTCAGCGCACTTGGAGTGGAGTTTGCGAAAATTAAATTAACCCCGTCTCCCGTGAAATTATTGGCAATCGTTTGACTATTACTTTGATCACCCTGGGCAATCTGCACATCGTATTCAACCTCGACATCATTCTCTTCAAGCGCCTTTTTAAATCCTTCAAACGCGGCATCAAGGGAAGGATGCTCGACAATTTGCGTAACGCCAACCTTAAAAGCATCATCCCCTTTAGGCTGCTTTCCACTTCCGTTTGTACTTGTAGTGCCGCACCCGCTTAATAACACTAAAGCCAACAATCCGCTAATGCCCCCGAATACCAATCTCTTTTTCATTTTCAGTTTCCCCCTCAATCATCACTTTCGCGCTTTTATGCTTTTATGTACTAAATTATATATGTAAGTTTAGCTATTTTACAAGTATTTTCGTGGAATATGCAATAATTTCTATTGGTGGATGTTATTCAGAGGATGGCAAACCACTTTTAGGTGTTAAAGCGACCGCGACTTGAATAAAACCAGCTGCAAATTTGCTTTTTTTTGTCTTTTTAGAATGATATGTTTGAATTTGATAAAATCATAGTTATTAAACGGCGAATTTTCCCTAAATATATCTATTATTTACCACAAAATAACTATTATGGGTAACAGCCCAAAATAATTAAGCGAAAAATCGGGGGAATTAAGCGAAACGACTCGGGAATTAAGCGTTTATTCCAATAATTAAGCGGAAGTCGGCTTTATTTAAGCGAAACCGTTTTTTGCACAGAAATTCCGAATAAAAAACACGACAGAATCGTGTTTTTTATTCTCCCTTGTATTCAGGTTTTCTTTTTTCACTAAACGCCTGTAGCGCTTCGAGCCGATCAGCAGTTGGAATCGTAATTTCGTAGGCTTTTCTCTCAATTTGCATTCCGGTTTGCAAATCGGTGTTCATGCCGTTCTTGATTGCAAATTTCGCTTGCTGCAAGGCAATCGGGCCGTTGTTAAGCATGCTCTCAGCCATTGCAAGGCAATCCGCCTGCAATTGTTCCCGTTTGGAAATTTTATTTAAAAGGCCATACTCGTATGCTTCCTCTGAAGTGAGGCGGCGTGCCGTTAAAATCAGCTCAAGTGCCTTTGACTGTCCGATCAGGCGGGGAAGCCTTTGCGTTCCACCTGCTCCGGGGATAATGGCCAGGCTTGTTTCCGTCAATCCCATCTGCGTGCCCTCTGCTCCGATTCGGATATCGCAAGCTAAAGCGAGTTCCATCCCACCCCCAAAAGCATAACCGTTGATTGCTGCAATTGTCGGCTGGGGCAGCTGGTCGATCAGGTTGAACACTTCATTGATTTTATACAGATTCCGCTTTACTTGCTGTTCTGTTAATGTTTTACGCTCTTTCAAATCGGCTCCAACAGAAAACGCTTTGTCACCTGCTCCTGTAAAAATCACAACGCGAATCTCTTTATTGACCCGAATTTCTTCCGCTACCATTTGGAGCTCTGCAAGTGTCTCATAATTAAACGCATTTAAAGCATCCTCTCGATTTAATGTCACCACAGCAATATGGCCTTCAGTCGTCATTAACACAGACGGCATAAACAAATTTCCCCCTTCTTTTTCAGTGCTGTAACAAAAATTCGATTCCCCCTATTGAAAACCCTTCCAAAAAATCACAAAAAACAAATGGGTCTTTTATAGCTGTAAACAATGTGTAGACTTTGGAAACAGGCTACCTTTTTACATACGCCATCCTTTTCCTCCTCTATCTTTGACTGACTAAATAAAAAACCTAAGCATATCGTCAAAGAAACAGATGACTAAAATATCGATGATTAATGTAATCAAAATAATTTTTTTGCTTTGTAGAAACCAGGTAAACATCAATAATAAAAAGGATAAAGGAATGTAAAATAAAATCAAACTTGCGCGAAGTCCCTCGAATTGTAATCCAACGGGAACTTCCGGAGAAAAGTGTTGAAAAAAATCATATGTAATTAATCCAAGTATAATTACTCTTATGAAGAACATCAGGAATGTAATTGTTGAAAAAAATCATATGTAATTAATCCAAGTATAATTACTCTTATGAAGAACATCAGGAATGTAATTGCTTTTTTTAATAAATAAAGCTTCTTAAACGGTTTAATATTACCCACCTTCTTTATAAATAACAAGAAAAAACATGATTTGCTGCCGGACTTCATTTCTCAACTAATTTTTTGAAGACTTTTTACTTGAACAAAGTTAGCCTTCCTATTGATGTTTTTCAATATAGTGTTTATATCAAGATTCCCGTCCATTGCCCGAATAAATTGATCTTTTCCGTCAAGGTGAAATACTTCATTTTTTCCTAAATAAAGCTGTCCACAAATCAGAAACACCAAAAAGGGAATTTGGCTGTGTGATTTCCTTCATTTTACGGATTTCAACTGCTTCAAAATCTTTAAAGATCGCTGTTAATTTTTCTTCTGTAAAACCCAGCCCGCCTTTAAGGCTGCGCAACCGGTATACTTCCCAATCTGTGATGTCTGATCCGCCCAACCGACCGCCCTGGACAAAAAACGTAAGGGCAAAGAGACCATTTGGTTTTAGAGCGGTCTTTAACAAATTGATATAGCTCATCCTCCTGTGCGGCGCGATATGATGAAAACAACCTGAATCATATACGAAATCATATGCACCTTCTTCAATCTTCAGTTCGAAGATGTTTTTCAACATGAAATTTATGTCAAGATTCCTTTCTTTCGCCCGTTCGGCTCCCCACTCAAGTCCCTCTTGTGAAAGGTCTACCGCATCAACAGAACAACCTTTTTCAGCCATATAAATGGCATTCCTGCCAGGACCGCAGCCAAGTTCAAGCACTTTCCCGGGACCAATCAGATTTTTTTCAAAATAACTTACTAAATTTTCATCAGGACAATTCACAAAAAACGGTATGCCTCGCTCCCGCTCAGAATAAAAAGTATCCCAATTAAAACGAGATTCTTCTTTTAATAGAGCATCAAGCATTTCCAACACATCATCAAAGTTATCAATAGATTCTCTCAAAAATATCGCCTTCTTTACAATTATATTTTCATCAATATAATTGTACTAAAAATTACCATCATTTTTGTTGCAATAGTATTAAAAAACTCCGGTTGAATTCCCCCGCAGAGATGCTGCTTCATGTTATATTTTTATTTCAATTATTAGCTAATAAGGAATTGTTCCTGAACAGTGGTAAGGAGCTTGTAAAGCCCTTAAAAGCTGTAAGAAATTTTGATTCCACCAAAGATTATTACAAATATTACGATTATGTAACAAAAATCATCTACCAAAGTTCCTCTTAGTTCATGCCTTAGCTTATCTGATAGGTGCGGGACTTTTACTCGGAATGATTTATTTTATAAACGATCCGTCCCGGACCGAAGCATTAAATGGAATATTAAAAATCTGGACGGTTGTGTTAAGTGTTGATTTCCTCATTTCAGTCAGCAATTTTATTTGCCCAAAAAGAGAAAAAGCTAAAATCGGCGCTTAAGTTTTCGACTACTGCTGACTTTCAATTTTCTATTCCTGGGAGTAATAACACTTGAAAGTAGTACACATTACAAAAAAACGCCCTGAAGCCGGACACCAATGGTCCATGCAGTAAAAGTTTCAAAGGTGTCGATAATCCACCACCGAGCGCGTAAACTCAAGTGTGGATTTTTTTCCGGTTATATGACTGGCTCTTCTTTAGTAAATGACAAACTTCAAACACCTAAACATTGTTTCCAGCAACATTCCCTTTCCGCCGTTGCCTCAGATATGGATATACGGATGCCCTACGGGCGATCTTGCGATTGGACTTTACCGCAATGCACGGTGAAGGAGATTAGGAACCAGAAGTAATGTTTTCCTCATTAAATGAATTTTTAGAGTATGTATCACGAAAAAATCCCCGGTGATGGCACCGGGGAATCGTCGTTTTATTTACTTGTACTCCAATGTCAGGTTGCTGATGACTGGGTAATGGTCACTCGGAAATTGGCCGTTCTTTTGATAATCAATGATTTCTGTTGAGTGGGTAATTACATTTCCTTTTGTTAAGATCCAGTCAATGCGGTTTTTACCACCTGTCGGATCACGGAAACCGTTGAATGTGCCGAGATGGTCGTTGATTTTCTGCTCGGCGGACTCCATCGTATCTACAAATGGGCCTTCGTCTGTCAGGATTTGATGAGGTCTCGTATCAGGGGCAGTATTAAAATCTCCTGTCAACACAACCGGCAATGCAGGATCGAACGCTTTGATTTTTTCCACAATCAAGCTGGCGCTTTTCTCTCTTGCTTCTACGGAACGATGGTCAAAGTGTGTGTTCACAAAGTAGAATTGCTTGTCCGTTTTTGTATCAAGGAACTTTACCCAAGTCACCATACGAGGAATCGTGTTGCCCCATGACTTGGAACCAATCACTTCCGGAGTGTCTGAAAGCCAGAAGTGGTCGTATTCTAATGGTGTAAAGCGGTTTTTGTTATAATAGATTGCCATGAATTCACCTTTGCTGCCACCTTCGCGGCCAAGGCCAATCCATTCATATTTAGGCAGATCATCTGCGACTTCAGCAACCTGTTGATATAGAGCCTCCTGAGTCCCAAAGATATCCGGCTGCTCCATGCGGATCAACTGTCGAACGGTCGGTCGTCTTTCATCCCATGTGTGAGGTGACGGATCGATAGTGTTTTCATACCTAAGGTTATACGTCATCACCCGCAAATTCATTTCTTCAGCTTCACCCTCGCTGGCAGATGCCTGTCTTCCCGGAGCAGCTGAGAGCGTGCTTCCGACAAGAAGTAACGCAAAAGACAACAAGAAAACCAATCTTACAGCTTTTTTCACTGTTTTTCCCTCCTTGTTTTGTAATTGGTACAAAACAAGGGTAACGAATGAATGTAAATTTAAAGATACATTGGTATAAATATAGTTTTAATGATTGTTAAGAGATTCTATAAATCACAGAAACTACTAATCAAAAGCAAAAGAACACCTATGGCATGATAGGAAAGTGTTCTTCATTTGTAGATTCTCTTTGCTTGTATGATGTAGCGATCCGGTGCATCCCCCAAATAATCGAACGGGTAACAGTGGTCAAGGTCAACTGTTCCGTTTCGGTTGGAACGATCACGCTTTGGTCTTCCGTATGGGTGATCCACTTTTTTTCTACGGCGTACACATACAGTGTTTTGTTGAATTCGACGACAATCTCATCTCCCGCAGACAAATCCAGTCCATCGAAAACCGTATCCCTGTGCCCGCTTAAAACAACATGCCCTTTTTCCCTGGAATAACGGTGTATCGCTTATCAGAATACATTCCGACGCCTTTCTTTAAACTATCTTCGTCGGTGCCCCAGTAAACAGGGAATTTCTTATTCATCTTTGGAATCATTAATACCGCGATTTGCTCGCCCTTCAAAAGACCAGCAAGCAAATTTCTATACAAAGAGTGGACTTCTTACAGCGACAAAGAATGGCTCATGGATTCAACTGAATTTCCCTGCGGAGCCTATAATTGAAAGTGAGTATCCTTCGGAACTGATTGAAGCTTTAAATATCAGTCCTATTTATGTGGGTCGAAATCGGTTTGACTATTTTATTAAAATCGAGTCCGAAAATGTAATCAAGAATTTAAGTCCTAACTTCTCTTTGTTGGGGACGATTCAAACCAGAGGGATTATTGTCACAAGCAAGTCAAATGAATTCGACTTTATTTCGAGATGCTTTTTCCCAGCAGCAGGGGTCAATGAAGATCCCGTTACTGGCTCAGCTCACTGTGGTCTTGCTCCTTATTGGAGCAGAAAATTAAACAAAACTGAAATGTATGCTTATCAGGCTTCTGCAAGAGGTGGCGTGCTTAAAATCAATTTGCAAAACGACAGGGTTGTAATGGCGGGACAAGCAGCTACCGTTATGAAAAGTGAACTATTAATCGTTTAAAAGCAAAGCTTATTAGCCATTGGCTTTGCGAAAATGACTAACCAATTGCCCCATCTGGCCTCCGTTAGTTTCGTGCGTATACCCCTAACTTTCCTGTGACTTAACCAACTTTAATAGGGCTTATATGAATGCCTTCACGGTCGTCCCAGTCGGCGTAGAAGATATCTTTTTCACTGTCATAGCCTTGCGCGGTTAATTGCTTATGTAGCCATTGTTGATCAAATCCGCGTTCGTGTAGATTATCCCATATTATTTCCCCGTCAATAATCAAGGTGGTTGGGAGGTCTACTGGGCTATCGGGAAGATTGAGATCTTGCCTGTCCGGTTTTTGGTACTTGGATTTTAATAAGGTGCTTATATGGCCGTTTGGTTCCAGTATTCCATATTTCACTTCACGTACTGAAAAAATATTGGCTTGACGCAGCAAGCTCGACAACTGATTCACATCCAATTTATTCTTTTTAAGCATTTTTCGATCGATAATCCCATCGCGAACAATAATGTCAGGATTGCCTTCAAACACAGAGCGGGATGATTTCTTTTTTAAAGTGATATACTCCACAGCCAACATGAGCAGTGTCCACAATCCGACAGCATAAAAAAAATAGAAGATCCCAATGCGGTCTTCATAAATAGTGTCTCCTAAAAAATCCCCGAGCAGTAATACAAAAACGAAGTGAAAAGGAGTTAATTGATAAATGGATGTTCTGCCTGTTATGAAAATGATAAAAAATAAGGTAACAAAGCCGATGACGACTTTGGTTGTCAGCAAAACAATATTAACTTCTCCCACGTTGTTTCCCTCCACTTTTGATTCAGAGTTATCAAACATATTATGGCTAACATGTGGAAAGATATACCTCTAAATGAACTCACGTTTGATAACTAAACACCAGACATTTAACCCAATATCCATTTTATTAGCGGTTAAGCTATGTCCACAGTGCAAGTCCTGAAGTCCCCTACAAGTATGGAAGCCCTTTTTAATTCTTTGTTCAGAAATTGTCCAACCCGCGACGTTTCTCTTCCCATACAATGTAGTATTCAAATCAAGGAGGTGGACTTAATATGGGTGAAAGTTATGGATACGGAGCAGGTTTTGCTCTCATCGTCGTTCTGTTTATCCTTCTAATCATTGTTGGTGTTGCGTTTGTTGGTGGTGGATATTAATGCACTGCCTATTTCCTAAGTGCACAACGAAGGATAGTCGAATAGGCTATCCTTCGTTGTTTTGCATCCAATTTATTCGGTTTTTCAAAATAACAATAAATAAACGAAATGTGGGAAATATTAAAAAAGAGTTTTTTAATGACACAAATGGCTAAAGACATTCTGTCGGTATCATAAACTTACAACATAAGGATAAATCCAGTTATATATAGCTATACGCAAGGATACTCCGCAGAGACTTAAGGTTTAGGGGAAATAATACCGGTGCATTATAAAAAAATATGAGTTGGAGAGGTATCCTTAATTATGAAATTCATATGGTTTACCAAACTGTTACTAATCGCACAACTTGTCAATTTTCCTGATAACCTAATGATCACCCAGCAAGGCCAGACGATTTTCTCCGTCAACCGAAATGAGTTTGTGATCCCCACTGCTGGTCAGCCAATAATTGATAGTTACAAATACCTTCAATTTATCGAAAAATTAGACCGACGAGTTTATCAGGAGCCAGAAAATGCAAAAATCGATGTTCAAGAAAATATTGTGTCAGAACAGATCGGATATAAATTGAACCAACAAGAATTCACAAATCAATTTTTGATTTATGTTTTCGGTAATGGCCCAGCTAAGATAGAAGTTCCGACCCTTTCCATATACCCAAAAGTGGACAGTGAATTGCTTTCGTACATAAGAGAACAACAGATAGGCCAATACCAGACTTATTTTAATAGCAACAACAAAAATCGTGCGCATAATATCTCCCTTGCCGTAGAAGCTCTAAACAATCATATATTATTCCCGGGGGAGATGTTTTCATTTAATCACGTCGTTGGCAAGAGAACCACCAAACGGGGGTATTTAAAAGCACGAGTCATCGTCAAAGGCGAATTTTCCGAAGGAATTGGGGGCGGAATTTGTCAAGTCTCTTCGACGTTATTCAACGCAGTAGATAAGGCTGGAATGGAAATTGTTCAACGCTATTCCCATAGCAGGCGAGTTCCCTATGTTCCACCAGGAAGAGACGCAACGGTAAGTTGGTATGGTCCTGATTTTCAATTCAAAAACAAGTATAACCAGCCCATCCTGATCCGTGCTAAGGCACAAGGAGGCACGGTTGTTATTAAGATTTATTCCTCAGATGCAATTAATGATGACCCGGGAAGTCACCCTGCTTTAGCCATTAATTTGCAAAAGATGAAATAACTTTTCCGCAGTTAATATGAAGCTACCTTGAGAAAACAGTTAAAAACAACCTGATTCCTTAAGGGAACAGGTTGTTTTACGATTAACATTTAGACTTACATATACCGTTAATATCCCCAGCATATAGTACCAATGATTATCAATAGAATAAAAGATCATATCGGAAGCTCCATAAAAAAATTTTCCAGCACTAGAAGGTTTAAAGTAGATATTTTCGCTAAAGCCATGAATATCATCATTTTCGATATACCGTTACATTTTTATTCATTGAGTGATTTAACACAATCATCGATTCCATTTTTTCATATATTATAAGATAATCAACAAAAGTTGTGATATTAAGACATGAGCGATTTGAATAATATTTTGGCTGGTGAAGCTTCAGTTACTAAATTGTTGATACTTTGATATTGGTTACCGTAGATAATACGATTCTAAAGGATGTAAGTGATTAGAACGAGTGAGTTTTGTTCACATGCAAGTGTCTTTATACTCCTGTCAGTAAGTAAGCAATACGGTTATTATATTGGAGGTGAATACATGCCATTTTATCCACCTAATGCAAGACGAAGGGTAACCAATAGAAGGAATTCTGGCCCGTTTCAAAACTATATACCGCATTCAAATCCCAGACCGAGACATGGTTCTTATTCAACACAGGGTCTCCCGGCAGGTATAAATAAAATAATGTCGCATGCTGGGAAAATAAGAAACGGTATGAATATGGTGAATCAAGTTCGTTCTATATTATCGTTTTTTAAGTAATGGATGGTTAGAATTATACTGTTAGAAGGCACTTAAACCTTTGCAAATATTTGCAAAGGTTTAAACAGTTCTTGCTCATCTAGTCTACATTTATACGTGATATTCATACAGGAAATTTTAGATGAGGAAATTTTAAATGGCTGTTAGTCGTCTATGCCTAAAAATATAATTACCTATCCAAATGCTCCGATTATGAGTACAGTCATCAAGATTCGTTCTTTTAAAAACAAGGAATTAAACCCAAAAGACTTTTGAGTTTTGGAGTGTGGAAGCGATTAAGAAATGCGTGATGTGTGGCCTCGGGATTGCACTGCTGCCATCGATTACGGTCCAATCAGAGTTAAAAGAAAAAAAGCTGCATGGAATGTTAACAGATAAAGCACGGATTGCACGCAAGTAGCCTACCATAAAAACAAATATCTCTCGCCAGCGATGACAAAGCTGTTAGCTCTTGTCCGGGAGCATGCTGCGAGATGGAAATGATATATGCCCATATGTTCTCCACTTTAACCAGGCTGGATTTTTTATTTCTTTTTTTCGAAAAGGGTGCTATTTCCTTAGTTAAACAGCCTTTTTCCCTATTCTTAAACAGATGTCCAACCCTCTAAGCTTCTTTTCCATACAATATACTATTCGAGCTAAGGAGGTGGGCATACTATGAGTGGTGGCGGTGGATATGGAGCAGGTTTTGCTCTAATCGTCGTTTTGTTTATCCTTTTAATCATCGTTGGTGTTGCTTTTGTTGGAGGAGGATACTAAACATTAGTTATCAAACTACCTATTGGCAATTCCAAAAGAGGATAGTCAATCTGACTATCCTTTTTCTGCTTGAAAATCTTATATTAGACCTTTAATCAGCTCCGAAAGCCTTATTAATCCCTTTTGTAATTCATTGAGCGGTGCATACGAATAGGACAGCCGCAGATGTTGCTGGTCATTTCTGTCGTAAACATTTCCCGGGTTTAGCAAAATCCCTTCTTTCAAGGCCTCTTCAAATAATTTTCGGTATGAAATGGGGAGTTTGATCGAAAGCCATATGTAAAACCCGCCTTTGGGAATAGTCCAGCTTGCCAATTCATGAAAATGTTTATTTAAAATATCAATTGTCAAATCCCGGCGGAATTTTAATTCGGCCCTTATTTGCTCAACATGTTCCTCATATAAACCACTTGATAACCATTCTGCTACTGCAAATTGGGATAAGGAACTTGATCCATAATCTGTTTGCATTTTAATATCGGCTAAACGATCGATGACAGGCTCAGGGCCAACAACCCAGCCAATTCTTAAGCCAGGCCCGAGCGTCTTTGACATGCTTCCCATATACAGGACAAGCCCTTGTTTGTCACTTGCTTTTAACGGGCTGGGCGGAGGACTATCAAACCATAAATCTCCATATACATCATCTTCAAGAATCGGCAGCCTTTCTTTCTGGCAAACGTTCAATAGATCATTTCGCCTTATTTCCGACATCACGATCCCGGTTGGATTGTGGAAGGTTGGGATCGTATAAAGCAATGCCCCGTTATGCTGCCTCTTCAATTTCCCAAGCGAATCTATGATCATTCCATCGTTATTCATAGGTATCCCGAATAAATTCATGCCCGATGACTGGAACACCTGGATTGAGTTAAGGTATGAAGGAGTCTCTAGGAAAATCGTCGAACCGCGGTGCAATAGTCCGAGCGAGATCAATTGCAAACCCTGCAGCCCTCCAGATACAATCAGGATTGATGAAGGCGAAGCCTCAATCCCCTTTTTCTTTAAATATCGGCTGATCATTTCTCTTAAGTATAAATTGCCTTTTGGTTCAGAGTATCCTAACGAGAATGTACTCGACGAATTGAAAATATCCTTCATCCGCTCAGAAGGCAACAATTGCGGAGCCAGCTCACCTGTACCAAGCCGGATCAAGTTCGGGTTTTTTTCGGCTTCATTAATTTCCTGGATGGTCCTGATGTTGGGGTGATAAGCTCCCGACTGTACATAGCTATTCCAATCAGGCGGCGGAACAGAAGCGAGCAAATTCCAGCTATTATTGATCACGACCGTACCTTTGCCTACTTTAGATTCGAGTAATCCATCTGCCGCTAACTCGCCCAGAGCAAACACAACGGTACTTCGATTCACTTTGAACTTATTTGCCAGGGTTCGCTGTGGCGGTATCTTCGTACCAACCGTCCATTCGCCAGCCATTATTTTTCGTTTCATATATTCGTATATTTGTTGATGGAGCGGGATTAACGAAGCTTTAACGGGCAGCCACTCTTCATCAGGCATAACAGACACACTCCTGTAGTTTTTTATCATTATAAGCGATTGGTTGGATAAAATACCATCCAATTGGTTGGAGACATCAGTAAAGCAATCTACTAAAATAAAACCATTAACAACCAGGAGGCGCAGGCAATGACAGCTGCAATAATTCATGGAATGATTTTAGCATTTGGCTTAATTCTCCCTTTAGGAGTACAAAATGTTTTCGTGCTTAATCAAGGAGCCGTTCAGCCAAATTTTATAAGAGTATTACCAGTCATCATTACTGCATCAATATGCGATACTTTATTAATTTCATTAGCGGTTTTAGGGATATCCGTTGTGGTGTTCGGATCATTTTGGTTGGAAATGATCCTGCTTACTGTCGGTATTGTTTTTCTGATCTACATGGGATTTGTTACGTGGAGAAGCAAACCAGGCAGCGACCAGTTGGAAGCGTCGCAATCCTTTTCAGCGAAGAAGCAAATTGTCTTTGCGATGTCAGTGTCGCTGCTGAATCCCCATGCCATCCTCGACACAATCGGTGTGATCGGAACCAATTCGTTACAATACGCCGGAGTTGAAAAAATGGTGTTCACATTGGCATGCATAACGATCTCATGGCTATGGTTTTTCGGCCTCGGCATCGCTGGCCGGCTGACAGGCAAACTAGCGAAATCAGGTCGTTTTCTGGTCATTATCAACAAAGTTTCAGCCTGTGTGATTTGGGGGACAGCGGTTTATTTAGGCATTTCTCTTATAAAATAATCACTGAAACTGGACATTATAAACATTTGTTTTGGCCAACGATGCCGGGAACGAGGGCTAAAAGCCAATTTATACGAATCCGGCTTACAGGAGCTATCTTTGCCGTATAAATATGAGTCTATCATTATTCCAGGCGGTTCATTTTTATTGATTGAAAAACGGTTTGAGTCAAGCATTTGTTGGCGGAATTTATTTCCACCTAAAACGTGTAAGCGGATTCATG
>NZ_PGVC01000058.1:0-38864 GCF_002860225.1 Bacillus sp. V33-4 | reverse complement strand
AAGAGAAACTAAATTTTGTAGGTCTGTGTTTCTTTAAAAAAAGGAATTATGAAATTGATTCACTTAACAAAAAAATGTTATCTTATTCGCGAAAAGATTGTCAGGCCTTATAAATCCACGATTCGTCATATTCGAGTCTACATAAACATATAAGAGACTTAATTGTCACTCTCCTACCATTTTTATGAATTAGATACCTTGGAAAAAAGACAGCTTCCATGAAGGAGATAGCTGTCTCAAAGATGTAAAAAGAAATAGGAATTTTCTTTTAAAGTGAGAGACATTGAGAATTCAGATACTTCTACTAAGCATTAGTTGCTGATGTTTGCACAATAGATTCGTTACTGTGGTTTAGACGATAATTTTCAAACCATTCTATTAAATGTCTCAGACGCTCCAATCTGTGTGTTGGTTTTCCTTTAGAGGCAATTCCATGGTTCTCATTAGGGAATCGGAGAAACTTAGTATCGACACCTAATCTACGGAGAGCAATGTACCATTGTTCAGCTTGTTCCATTGGACATCTGTAATCATCTTCATTGTGCAAAATAAGGGTTGGTGTTTTCACATTTTTTGCATACCGTATCGGTGAGAACTTCATAACGGTTTCCTCGTCATCCCACATGTCTGCTCCACCTAATTGCGCGCTGTTAAAGTAAAAACCAATATCACTTGTTCCAAACATACTATAAAGGTTCGTTACAGAATTTTGAGTGGCAGCTGCTTTGAACCGGTTAGTCCTAGCCGTAATCATATTGGTCATATACCCCCCATAACTTGCTCCAGTGACAAAGAGCTGCTCTTGGTCAATGTAGCTGAAGGTATCTAGTACGTAATCAACTGCAGTCATTAAATCTTTGTAGTCTTCGCCACCCCAGTCACCTACTACTCGACGTAAGAAATCCTCACCATAACCTTGGCTGCCTCTTGGGTTGGTATAGAGAACTGCATATCCCTTTGCGGCCATTAACTGCCATTCATGCTGAAATCCATATCCATAGGCAGAGTGGGGACCGCCGTGAATTTGAAGTACGAGTGGATGCTTGGCCTCTTTGCTTATTCTAACCGGATGCAAAATCCAACCTTCTATTTCTAAACCATCTTCGCTCGTAACGGTAATATGTTCTGGGGTACTTAATTGAATTTGTGTAAAAAGAGGATCATTCCATGTTGTAAGGTTTTTTTTCTCATCAATTTTATCAATGTTTTGAATAACTAAATCTCCAGTAGAGTGGCAATGAGCCTGAACGAACACAGCATGATGATCATCTATCATAGCAAAAGACGTTATTGTGTGCTGATCTTCAGATAAAGGTTTGGACACTTCCCCGTCCAGGTTTGTTTTGTAAAGTTGTATGCTGCCTCTGTCTGTTGCAGTGAAGAAGATAGAAGTACTATTTTGATCCCAAACGATACGCGGTTGACCAGTGTCATAAGCAGCGTCCACTCGAACAGGATTATCAACCGTCCGATCTAGAATACTAGTTAGATTTCTTGCACTAGTTGTTTCTATAGAAACAGCCCAAACATTCAAATTTGCTGAACTTGTCTCCCCATGCTCATGGCCAATAAAACCCACCCATAGGCCATCAGGAGAATAAGCTAAAGATCGTATTGGACCACTTCCCTGATAAAGCAATTTTTCTTCATTGTTTTCAATGTTAAATCTCCATATAGAAGGAACGTACTCTATCTCCTGGGCACCCTCTCTTGACCCTAAATAGACGAGTTCTTTTCCATTTGGTGAAAATATGGCTCCATAAAAATCAAAATCACCCTCCGTAATTTTCGTGTATCCATTTGTGTGAATGTCAAAAAGAAAAATGTGCTTGCGCGACTCTAAAAAATCTCGTATCCCATCCGCTTTGTATCGGAGACGAGTTATTTCCTTTATATCACTTTTATTCTTTGAATTAATGGTTTCCTCCACTGTTAATAGGAGCTTTGTTGCATCAGGAGACCAAGCAAATTCCTGTATGTTACCATCTATACTTGTAACAGGTATTGCTTCACCTCCACCTTCCACCGGTAGCATCCAGACTTGAGTGCTACCTGTTCGGTTAGATAAGAATGCGAGCTGTTCACCGTTGGGGGACCATTTTGGTGATTTATCTTTAATAAGTTTGTCAGATTCATAATATGTAAGCTGTTGAGACTGTCCTTCAAACTCACTCACATATATGGAAGAATAATAACCGTCTTTTACTATATCCAATTTAGTTAAGACATACGCAACTCTATCTTTCTTTGGAGATACTTGGGGATCTCCTACGAGATTCAAACTTAGTAAATCCTCAGCTTTTAATAAACGTTTGCTCATTTAAAAACCCTCCAATTTTCATTATGAATCAACCCGATAACTGCTGGTGTTCTGAATAAAGATGGCAAGCAACGTGGTGGCTAGGTGCAATCTCTTTTAATTCTGGAACAACTTGCGAACATATATCCATCGCATATGAACACCTCGTGCGAAAACGGCAGCCGCTGGGAGGATCAACCGGATTCGGTACAGTTCCTTCCAAAATAATTCTTTCTCGAGAACGCTCAATTTTTGGGTCTGGTATAGGAATCGCTGATAATAGGGCTTTTGTATATGGATGAAATGGTTCCTCATATAACTTGTCACTTGTTGATAATTCTACAACCATCCCCAAATACATGACTGCCACACGGTCACTTATATACCGTACCATCGACAAATCGTGAGCAATAAACATATAAGTTAATCGTTTCCGTTGCTGGAGTTGTTTTAATAGATTCACAATCTGCGCTTGAATAGAAACATCTAGAGCTGCTATCGGTTCGTCAGCGATTATAAACTCCGGATTAACAGCGAGTGCCCTTGCTATGCCAATACGCTGCCTTTGTCCCCCGCTAAACTCGTGCGGGTAACGATTAGCATGATGTTTATGCAAACCAACTGAATCAAGTATTTCAAAAATCTTTTCTTCTTGCTCTCTTTTGCTTATTCCAGGTTCATGAATAACCATCCCCTCTGAAATAATCTCAGCGACGGTCATTCGTGAGTTGAGCGAAGAGTATGGGTCTTGGAAAATCATCTGGACCTTTTTCTGAAACCGTCTTTCTTCTTCCTTTTTAAGCTTTCCAGTAATTTTTTGGTTTTCATATTTTATTTCACCTGATGTTGGTTCATATAAGCGAATCAGAGTCCTTCCCAAGGTCGACTTTCCGCATCCTGATTCACCGACAATACCTAATGTCTCGCCTTTAAAGATCTTCAATGAAACATTATCAACAGCCTGCAATACTTTGCCTTTTTTTAATCTGAAATGCTTTTTCAAGTTGTTTATTTCGAATAAAGTGTCTCTAGGCTGCATTAAACCACCCCAATCCGTTCAACATTTGCAGCTCGTTGATCTAATAGCCAACAGGAGGCGTAGTGACCTTTGGAAACAATTGTCGGTTCTGGTACGAATTTGTGACAAACCTTCATAGCATAAGGACATCTTAGAGCAAACGGGCAACCCTCTGGAAGCTGGCTTAAGTCCGGTGGTGAACCCGAAATAGGAATCAGCGGCTCATCTTGCTTTTCATGCAACTTAGGCATTGACTCGAGCAGTCCCCAAGTATATGGATGTTTAGGCTCATAAAAGATTTCATCTACTGTTCCAATTTCAATAATTTCACCCGCGTACATAACAGCTACTCGCTGTGCCATGTTGGCAACTACCCCTAGATCATGAGTGATAATAATAATCGCTGTTTGCAACTGCTGTTGCAGGTTTTTCATCAAATCTAAGATTTGAGCTTGTATTGTTACGTCCAAAGCTGTTGTTGGTTCATCAGCTATTAAAATTTTGGGGCTACAAGCAATTGCAATAGCCACAACCACTCTTTGCCTCATTCCTCCTGAAAACTGGTGTGGATATTCCTTCATCCTGTCCACCGCGTTCGGTATCCCTACCATCTCAAGTAATTCGACCGCTTTAATGAATGCTTCCTTTTTAGATAAGGGTTGATGCACCCTCAAGCCTTCCATAATCTGTTTCCCTATTGTCATAGTCGGGTTGAGGGAGGTCATAGGGTCCTGAAAAACCATGGATATTTCGGAACCTCGTATTTTTTGCATTTCTCTTTCACCGAGCTCTAACAAATTTTTATTTCCAAAAATCACCTCACCCTTATTTACAAAACTTGTTTTTTTAGGCAGCAGCTTCATAATCGCTTTAGCTGTTACTGATTTGCCTGATCCAGATTCTCCTACTATAGCTAACGTTTCACCTTTATTAAGGTGAAAGCTGACACCCCGTAAAACATTGGATTCTCCTCCATAGGTTCGAAAAGAAACCTTTAACTGTTTAACAGAAAGTATTTTGTCCATTTCCATCACCTCTTCATTTCCGCATTTTAGGATCTAGCGCATCCCTTAGCCCATCTGCCAAAACATTAAAGCACATCATAATTAAACTGATCACAATAGCTGGAAATAGCATCTTGTAAGGAAAAAGTAACATTGACTTGTAACCATCATCGACGAGTACTCCCAAGGAAGCTAATGGAGGTTGCAAACCCAGCCCTATAAAACTTAAGAATGCTTCAAAGAAAATGGCCGTAGGTATTGTAAACATAAGGGTGACAATAATAGAACCTAATGTGTTTGGAAGAAGATGCTTAGCGACAAGTCGGAAATGACTGACACCTAGTGTGCGGGAAGCAAGTATAAACTCTTGCCCTTTTAGCTGTAAAATTTGACCTCTAACAACTCTTGCCATGTTAACCCAGCCGGTTATAACCATGGCAAGGGTGATAGACATAATTCCTGGTTCCAAGACTAAGATAAATAGTATGATTAGAATCAAATTAGGAATTCCCATCAATATTTCAATAATCCTCTGCATAATATTATCAATGCGCCCTCCATAAAAACCAGAAATACCACCGTAGATCACACCAATAATCAAATCCAAAGAAGCTGCTAAGAACGCGATGTATAACGAAACTTTCGTGCCTTCCCATATTCTTGTCCATATATCCCGTCCAAACTGATCTGTACCAAACCAGTAGTTTTCATTTAAATCTCTGGCCTCGTACTGGTCAATACCATTTCCATCTATTCCGTTAAAGCCTAGCCATTCAAGGCCAGAAATTTTAGGAGGGAGGTCCGAATGCGCTAAATTTTGATCAGTTGCATTATGTCCACCTAAGTAAGGGCCTAAAAAAGCTAGAGCTATTATCACCAATAGCATAACAATAGAAAGGAGGGCACCTTTATTACGTCTTAAACGGATCCATGCGTCCTGCCAAAAACCGATTTGCGGACCTTGAGCCACCTCTGTATGTTTCAGGCTTACTACTGGATCGGGTTGAAATAAATCATCCGTAATTAAATCTGCGTTTATCTTCATGATTTAGCCTCCACCCCATCCAACCGAATTCTTGGATCGACAATTACGTATAGTAAATCTACTAAAAAGATAACGATGACAAAAATAATACTATAAAAAATAGTGATGCCCATAATTACACTGTAGTCATTCAACATAATCGACATAGTAAACTGTTCGCCTATTCCAGGAACGGCAAAAATCTTTTCTATGACAAGTGTTCCTGTTAATAAACCAACCGTTAACGGGGCAAGCATCGTAATAACTGGAATTAAGGCATTACGGACAACATGTTCTATTACAATCCTTTGTCGGCTAATTCCTTTAGCCTTTGCCGTGAGAACATAATCTTGGCCAAGAACTTCAAGCATTTCAGTTCGGATAAAACGGGCGACGGTTGCTATTACAATAACTGACAACGCTATACTTGGCATGATCGTATTTTGATACCCTTCCCATAATGCCGGAGGTAGCCAACCTAGTTTAACACCGATAAAATATTGCATAAGCGCTGCGAATATAAAAGACGGTATAGACATCCCCAAAACAGCAATGACTACCGCTCCATAATCGACGAAAGTGTTATGTCTTAGTGCAGAAGTTATGCCTAAAATTAATCCAACTATTGCTCCAATGATTAAACCTTGAAAACCGATAAGAGCCGAGGGACCAATCCGCTCGCCAATGATATCATTGACAGAACGGCCAGCGTACTTAAATGAAAGACCAAGATCTCCTTGAATTAGGTTTCCTAGATATTTTACATATTGAACAGCCACAGGTTGGTCTAAGCCATATTTCTGATCCAGAAGCTCAATTTGATTGTCGGTTAACTCGTCGATGTTTCCATAAGGGGTACCAGGAAGAAGTTGCATAAGCAAAAAAGTCAAAGTAACGATGATGAATAAAGCCATAAACATGGATAAAAATCGCCTTAGAACATAACTCTGCAATCGTGTTCACTCCTTAACATATGACTTAATAGGAGAGGCTGTATCAATGATAAAACCTCCTAAATTAGTTATTATTTACCTTCTATATAGGCCCATTTGTAGTCATACTGTGGTAAAGTCGGGTGATGAATAACATCTTTTACATAAGGCTTGCTAATAATTGCAGTAGCATCTTGGTACATTGGCCCAATCGCCGCATCTTCTTCAAACAACATTCGTTCGGCTTCAAGCATCAACTCATATCTTTTTTCTTCATCAAGTTCATTCCATGCTTGGTTGACTAATCCATCATAATCCGGATTGCTATAACCCATTCTGTTGAAGCTTTTGCCTGTTACCCACATATCAAGGTAATTCAAAGGATCTGCACTGGAAGGAATATAACTCGAAATGGAAATATCATAATCAATTGCTTTTTCAAGCTCAAGACGACGCTGGAACGGTTGAACAACAATATTAACTGTTAAACCGTCGAGATTCGTTTCCCATTGATCCTTTAAATATTCTGCAGTTGCTTTGCTATCTGTTTCATCTGCAGTAAGTAAGTTTAGTTCAATCGCATTCTTTCCAATCTCTCCTAAACCAGTTTTAAAGAATTCTTGAGCTTCTTCAACCGTTCCTTTAAAATCACCGTTTAAAGAACGGAAAGTTTCACCTGAAGGGGATTTTGCAATATCTGGAACCAAATAATAAGTAGGTACTGAACCATTCTTTAAAATCACATCTGTCAAAGCTTTCTTTTCCCAACCTAGGTCCAGAGCGCGCCTGATATTCTCGTTCGATAAAGCTTCGTTACCATGATTAAATCTAAGGAAGGATAACCCCGCTGTAACTTGGGCGCTATAATTAGGATCATTTTTATATTTGTCAATAAAGGCTGAGGTAATTTCAATTAGATCGACATCACCAGTTTCATAAAGATTAACTGTCGTAGACTCCTCTTTAACGACATCGACATTGATTTCTGTTAATTTGACATTGTCTGCATCCCTGTAATCAGGATTCTTTTTGTATTGCCATCCTTGATCATGTTTCCAATCTGTCAAAGTAAATGGACCATTATAAATCACTTTATCGAACTCAGTCCCGTAAGCTTCTTCGCCCACACTTTCCACAAAAGCTTGATTAACAGGAAAGAAGGCTGTAAACGCCAATGAATAATTTAAAAGTGGGCTTGGACCAGACAGAGTGATAACAAGTGTCTTATCATCAGTAGCTTCAATTCCAAGCTCATCAGGAGATTTTTCTCCATCCATAATTTCCTGTGCATTAAGAATCTTTGCGTTTGCAAAGGAATAGGTATAGTAGCCAACATTCTGGAATGTTCGTTTCCAAGAATACTCAAAATCATGTGCGGTGACTGATTCCCCATTGCTCCAAACGTTATCTCGAATGGTAAATGTATGAATAAGTCCATCCTCACTAATTTCATGCTCCGATGCTGCGGCTAAGACAGGTTCATGATTTTTATCAATGCTGTATAATCCTTCTGTTGTATTTGCGATAACTACACCAGAAACTGTATCATGTGCTTTTACAACATCAAGTGAGGCTATTTCATCAATGGCCACCACATTAAGTGTTTGTTCAGAATCTTTCTGGCTGGCATTATTCGCATCAGACGTACTGTTTGAAGAATTGTTATTGGATCCAGAAAAATTACAAGCTGATAGAAGTCCAATCATACAAATAAAAGTAACTAATATACGTAATTTGGATGTCAAGAAATTTCCCCCTCCTAAAATTAAAGAGTCTACATTCTTTATACTGTAATTGAACTAGTATACAACTTGGATAACTATAAGTGTCTTGGTAAGAGCGGATCTTGGTTGATTCGGTGAGTGGTAAAAGTGTTGACTTGTCCTGTGGCAGTTGAAAGGAAACGAGAAAGATCTTAAGGATCAATGTTAAAAAGAAGTAATTGCACATTCTCTTATCAAGCCGCTGAGTTTGTAAGTCATAGTTGAATGCTCCTCGATGCTAGAGGAAAATTGAGGTTGGATCTCTATCTAAACTATTAGAGATTGATTCTGTGGATCAAGCCATAGAAGTTTTATAAGAGAATCTAGTTGTTAGTTAAGCCTAAGTACTAATTTTTTAAGGTATCCTCCCCTTTCACACTTTAATATATAAAAATTATCTAACTTTTTTATATATTAGCACAATTCTGAACTGAAGTAATATTAAACTTTTTTATTACTTATATAGAGGATATTTATAAGAAGAACTATTTCAAACAACCATAAACGAACCAATTAAAGAAATAACAGAAAGAATAAAACCAGCCCATAATATTGATTGGGTATAAGGATTATGCACGTGAAACTGATCCGGTTTTCCTACTTTTCCTTCTATTTGATCCGCATAAATATAAGATTGGTCGAATGATTTGTAGAAGCGCTTAAAATTACTTCTCATTCGATTAAAAGAATCTCTCTGTATAAGAAACATAATACAGCCCAGCACTAATAGGCTTATTGAAATAATAAAAATGATATTAATAAAATGCAAAAAGGTTAAATTCATAGTAGCCGTCAATACCATGATAGATAGCAAAAATGTGCAGCATATTATAAGAGAAACTCTATAAATTGTTTTAATAATAAACTCCTCCTTCTGCAACACCCTTTAAACATATGGTCACCGTGGGTATCTATATTGTAACTTTACTCAACTTACAACAAATTGGCCGATTGTTAAAATAGGCAAAAAATATCAATTTGGTCAAGGTACTTGAAATTTAGGATTGCATTTTATTTCTGGACCAACAAATACATCATAAAATTGGACTTGGACTTCTCCTGCCTGTAACCAATTTATATTAGTCTGAAGCTCCACTGACTCAGAATAAATGAGATCACGATTTTTATAGATTCGATATAAAGTATCGCAATGTGTATCTATGATGCGCATAACTTCCTACACCTTAATCCTGTTCTGTTTGCATGCTTCAATAAATGTTTCAAATATTGAAATTGAATGTCGATCTCGTCTCATAACCATACTTTCCGGATGCCATTGTATCCCTAAAACAAAGGCATGTGTTTTGCTTTCAAATGCTTCCATTACACCATCACTGGACATAGCGCAAGCTTCGAATCCTACTGGTATCCGTCTTACCGCCTGATGATGAAAACTATTTACTTTAAACTTTTCTTTTTGAGTAATTTGAAACAGTAATGAATCAGCTTTCACATTGACATAATGAGACGCATGCCATCGGGGGGCTTTTTGAGCGTGCTGCAACAGTGATCTATCATGCTGATCGTAGATATCCTGATACATATCTCCTCCAACAGCAATGTTTAAAATTTGGCAACCTCTGCAAATTGCTAAGATCGGTTTATCTAGAACAAGCATTTTCTTTATGATATTGATTTCAAATGAGTCTCTTTCAGGACAAATAATTCCGAGGTTTCGATGAGGTTCCTCACCAAAAAGTGTTGGATCAATATCCCCTCCGCCTGAAACCAAAAGACCATCAAGCCTCCCAGCTATTGAATTTATCATTGCCATATCGAGCAAATTAGGAAGTACAAGTGGGACAGCATCTGTACCTGTTAATGCATCAATGTTATCCATAGAAACGCAAAGCTGTTGATCAATTAAATTAGAAGTTACACCAATAATAGGGTTCATATCACTTTACTCCCTTTAATGAATATAACTGACTGTATGCTTCATAAAGGCTCTTGGTAATGGGGCCAGGCTTACCATTTGAAATCAGATTATGATCGACAGAACAAATAGGGAGAATTTCCACAGAAGTACTTGTCATAAAAACCTCGTCAGCGTCCATTAGAAATGTGGTAGAGAACGATTCCTCTTTAAATATTATTTGTTTTTCTTTTGCTATTGCTAAGACAGCAGCCCGAGTAATACCAGGGAGTATGTTACAGGTTAAAGGAGTGGTATATAATTTATTATTTTTTACTACAAAAATATTGCTACTAGTACCTTCCGTAATATAAGCATCTTTTGTTACTAAAATTGCTTCAAAGTAACCGCTATCGAAAGCTTTCTGCTTAGCTATTACATTTGGCAATAAATTTAATGATTTAATATGACAATTAGTCCACCGCTCATCATTAGAAAGAGTCGCAGATATTCCATCATTATAGTATTGTTTTAGAACTATCCTCGCTGGTCTAATCGTCATGGTAAAGGATGCTGGTACTTTCGGAAACAAGTGATTGCGAGTAGCAATTCCTCTTGTTACTTGGAAATAGATTTCCGCTTCTTGTAATTGAGACAAGGAAAGTCCATCCATAATAATTTTCTTCACTTCATGTAAAGTATATGGAAGATTTATTCTAATTTCTGAAGCGCTCTTTTCTAGACGTAGCAAATGCTCATCTAGTAAGAATGGACTTGAATCGTAGACTTTAACAACTTCATAAACCCCATCCCCGAATTGATGACCTCGTTCATCGATCGGTAGCACAGCCTTATTAATATCAATGAACTCACCATTAATAAATCCAATTTCCACGGAATTCTCCTCCTATACAGCTACCGAATTTAGTAGTAAATCATCAAGAGACCGAAATTCACATCCGAGTGAGTGGGCAACTGCCCTATTTGTGATATATCCTCCTAAAACGTTCACCCCCTTAGCTAACGGTAAGTTTTCTCTAATTGCTTTACCAAATGAGTTTGCTAGCTTTAAAGCATAAGGAACCGTGGAATTCGTTAAAGCAATAGTAGATGTGCGTGGAACAGCCCCAGGCATGTTTGCGACTGCATAGTGGACGATACCGTGTCTTGTATATATTGGATTATCATGTGTTGTAATATGGTCAATAGTTTCAACTATTCCACCCTGATCTATAGCTACATCTACAATTACTGAACCGGATTTCATTTGCTTTACCATTTCTTCTGTTACTAATCTTGGTGCTTTTGCTCCAGGTATTAATACTCCGCCGATAACTAAATCAGATTGCATAATTGAGTGAGAGATATTCATGGGATTAGAGATCAAGGTTTGAATTTGTCTGCCAAATAAATCATCAAGTTGGCGTAGCCGATCAGGATTTAAATCAATTATGGTCACATCTGCACCTAGTCCTAATGCCATTTTAGCTGCATTATTTCCAACCACTCCCCCACCAATTATGGTTACCTTGCCTCGATTTACCCCTGGCACTCCAGATAAGAGAATGCCTTTACCACCCCGCGGTTTCTCAAGAAACTGAGCCCCGATTTGTGGAGCCATTCTACCTGCAACCTCACTCATAGGTGTTAGAAGCGGCAGTGTTCCATTTTCCAATTGAATGGTTTCGTATGCAATTGCGGTCATTCCACTCTTCATAAGTTCGTATGAGAGTTTGATTTCAGCAGCCAGATGAAGGTAAGTAAATAAAATAAGATTTTCCCTAAAAAAAGAATATTCTTCAGGTAAAGGTTCTTTTACTTTCATAACCATATTGGATCTGCTCCAGACTTCTTGAGCATTCTCTACAATTTCACAACCCAATTCAGAATAGTAGCAGTCTTCAAAACCACTACCTGTTCCGGCGTTAGTCTCTATCAAAATATGATGACCATTTCTAATCAATGTGTCTGCTCCAGCCGGCGTTAAGGCAACTCGATTTTCATTGTTTTTAATTTCCTTAGGGACACCTATAATCAATCTTCTTCTCTCCCTTACATTAATTTGATATATTTTAAATATTAAATTAATTTATAAGAAGGAATAAATCCAATCAAATTATTTTATAGGCTTCATCACATTTTTTTATACGGGTGGTTACACAGATGAATATCGAACAAGTTGAGGCCTTTATTTACGTATCATTAACAGGGAATTTCAGTAAAGCAGGTGAAATTCTTTTCATATCTCAACCTGCTGTCAGCGCAAGAATAAGGTCGCTTGAAAATGCAATTGGTTATCCCTTGTTTAATCGTAATGGAAAAAATGTATCGATGACTCAGGAAGGAGAAACGTTTCTACCTTACGCTAGATCTTTACTTCAGAACATGCAGGACGGTGTCCTTGCCATTCAGCAAAAAAATAGAAAAACGGAAGGGGAACTGAGAATTTCAACTGTTCTTACGGTATCGAATTATATTTTGCCTGCTTGGATCAGTGAGTTTCATGAGGCGTTCCCTCAAGTAAAGTTGGTTGTTCATACAGGTCATTCTCATAACGTTCTTGACATGGTACTAAATCATGGGGTTCCTATAGGGATCTCACGTTCAGTTACACATCCCCAAATCGAGTCCATTCATCTTTATGATGATGAAATGGTACTAGCTATATATCCAGATCATCCTTTTTCTGCAAAGAAAACAGTGTCTGTTGATGAGGTAGCAAGTCAGGATCTCATTCAATTTAACAGGGGTTCACTGGATTGGGCTTTGATAAATAATGCATTTCATAGTATGAAAATCCAGCCTAATGTTGTAGTAGAGGTAGATAATATTGAACTTGCCAAACAAATGGTGAAAAATAAAATCGGAATTGGAATTCTTCCGCGTTTTTCAATTGAAGATGAGCTGAAAACAGAAAATTTAAATATCATAAAAATTGGTGATCTTCCTAATCTAAATCGCCCTTTTCAGCTAATATATTTAAAGGATACAAAGATTGAAGGGATTCTAAAAATCTTCGTTGATTTTGTACTAAAAAAACTAGCTCTAGAAAAAAACTGACAAAATAAAAATTGGTACCGTTGCATTGTTTGATGAAGAAATATTATTTTGGTATCAATGGTTGCTTTAAATTAAAAACGAACTGCCAAGGAACTCCCATGACAGTAAAAATTTTTACTACGATTTTGTTAATGAAGTTGAATTTACTAGTATAAAGTGCACGCTTTTAATTACAAAATTTATATTCATCTAAAAAGGATATTGGTGAACAACTCTGCTATTTCTACCTTTGGTTGTTTCAGCCTGTGACATAGAATTTAAAATAGCTTCCTCTGTTGTTTCAGAAGCAGCTGAAAACATTTCATTCATTACTGGGTGGTCATCCCTCAATTGATTTCGAAATTCGATGTTATCTATGTAATCATGTGGTGTTCTATGTGCTGTTGAAAAAGCAATAACTATATCTCCGCTTCCATTGCTAAAATGACTACCCTTTCTCCCTAGTCCGATTCCACACCTTTTGGATATCCTAAGAAGTTGCCGTTCGCTAAGTGGTGCATCGGTCGCCAACACAATGATTATTGAGCCATCGGAAGTTTCGGAAAGAGCTACATTACCGTTATCCTTAAACTGAATGTTATACTTGTCTGATTGAAATTCTTCTTTTTTGCCAAAATTACTTAGGACAAGACAACCGATTTTATAAGATATATCATTAGATTGGATGACACGAGAAGAGCTACCAATCCCCCCTTTATATCCAAAACACACCATTCCTTTTCCAGCGCCAACAGATCCTTCCTCAACAATGTTGTTGGATGCATTTTTAATGGCTTCAACTGCATGTTCAGACTGTACTGAAAACCGTCGAATTGAGTTTAAGTAGCTGTCGTTACATTCACCCACCACGATATTGATCGTACCAGTAGATTCTCCTATTTCCGCATTCTGCTCAAGCATGTATTGTAAGGTTGCATGTGTCACAGTGGGTACTGCGAATGTATTTGTTAACATAATGGGCGATTCAAGTAACCCTAATTCGTTAATCTGAACAAGTCCTGTTGTTTTTCCGAACCCATTAATGACATAACTAGCGGCTGTAACTTTTTCTTTAAATAAGTTCCCGCCATGTGGAAGTATTGCTGTTACTCCCGTACATGCGTACTCACTTCCTTCTTCATTCAGCGCAGTATCAATCGTAAAGTGGCCTACTTTAATCCCTTTGATATCTGTTATACAATTCTTGCTCCCAGTTGGTAATTTCCCTATCGTAATTCCTTGTGCTCTTACTTTCATATTTACCCTCCAATATAAGTAGTAGGTATACTCTCTCTATAGCAAAAAGCTAATTCTGATAAAAAAAGCATGAAAGAAACTCAAAATAAAAAGAGGCTGAAACCTTTGATAAATCAAGGATTCCAGCCTTTTCCCAATAGTGATCCGAGAGGGATTCGAACCCCCGACCCCATCCCTGTCAAGGATGTATTCTCCCGCTGAACTATCGGATCGTAATATGAATTGTACTCAGCAAAGTTTTGCTCTCAAACTGAGCTAGCAGATTGTAAATTGTTGAACCTTAAAAGGTACATATTTAATTATATGTATCTTCGAACAAAAGTCAAGGAGTTTTCTGAGGCTTTCTTCTTTACTCAAAAAGTTTCAAAATGATCCTTTCGAAACAGCAATAAAGCAGCTCTCAAAAGTTTTTCTATATCTTACCCATTTGCTAATCTGTCTTTTGAAAAATCACTCGAGCTTTGAAGCATATTAATAGCTATACTGACAAAACAGCTTTAAACTACTAACAAATATACGAGGAGGAACAGCGATGACATTAAAAATTCGTGTTTATTCTGATTTTGTTTGACCGTTTTGCTATATAGCGGAGGCTCCGCTGAAGGAAGCAATAAAGGAAAAAGAAAATATTGAACTGGAATGGATGCCGTTTGAGCTTCGCCCGCTTCCATATGAAACATTGTCGCCAAAAAGCGAGAAAATGCAGCAAGGCTGGAAGTCTTCGATCAAGCCGCTGTCTGAACGGTTTGGTGTCAACATGAAGCTGCCGGATATTGATCCGATGCCCCATACCCATTTTGCACATGAAGGGTACCAATTTGCGAAAGAAAACGGCAAAGGAAATGAGTATGTGGAAGCTGTATTGGAGGCTTTCTGGCGTGACGGTAAAAATATCGGATCTATTGATGAGTTAACCGAGATTGCCGCTTCAATCGGTTTAGAGCGTGACGCTTTTCAAAAAGCCTTGGAAGATCGAAATTATGAAAGAGCCCATAAACAGGCTTTAAGGCATGCCTATGAAGAAGCCGCCATCACGGCAGTACCTACCTTCTTTATCGGCAGCCAGCGTGTCCAGGGACTAAATACTAAGGAAACACTTGAAGCAATTATCGACCAGGAATCCGCCAAGTAAAATTTTTTATTGTCTGATAAGCTGCACAGCTAAAATAAATGACTTTCAAAGCATCAGCCGCAGCTGATGCTTTTGTATTGCTTTTACTGCCTGATAAAAATAACTTTAACATTGTTCACACTATCCATACTCCCAGCCAAAGACAGCTTTCAGAAATCATCCAAATATAAGACGTCTTGAGATCACTATAAAAAACCTCCGAAAATGGAGACTCACTTGCCCAAAAGCTTTTTCCGTAACGAAATTAACGTGCCGGTATGCAGTCCTTCGTGATAAATCGTTCTTGGAATCACATCACCGATTGTCCGGATACCATGTTCTGATTCTTCATTCAACTTCTCATCGAATCTTGCGGCAAACGTCTCTTTCAAAAAAGGTATTTGTGCTTGTAAAAGCTGCTTAATTTCTCCAATCGAAGGTGGCTGGCTGGTCTGGGTCCAATCCCGCGGAGCACTTCCATAATTGAAAAAAGGCGCAATTTCTTGTAGTGGCATGCTATCATCGATTTTATGGTAAAACCACAAATATTGGTCGAGCAGAATATGGCCTGCATTCCAGCGAACCGAGTTATTAAACCCATCTGGCACAACATCTGTCAATTCGTCCGGTATTGAATCTAAAATTTCCAGTGTATAACCCCTGATGTCTTCTGCAAGTTTCCATACAGCACTGTCCATGCTTTTCCCCCTTGTTATGTTTTAATTTTACAATTACATTCAGAATATTCGTATTATAACATAATTGTCGAAAGTTGATGCTGGATAGCCAAAAAAGCATTTCTGCAAATGTTATGATAAAATCGCATAAAAAGCCTTTTAAAAAGCACGACCGTGGGCCTGAGAATTGGAGGAAACAGCAATGGAAATTCCACGAGGTACAATCAAAGATATGACGATTCCAAGCAAAGAGTTGGGGGAAGATGTAAATATTCTCGTTTATTTACCGGCTTCCTTCTCACCTCTTTATAAATATTCTCTGTTAATCGCATCTGACGGAAAGGATTATTTTCAATTTGGCAGAATCGGGCGCATCGCCGATGAATTGCTGCATAATAAAGAAATAGAAAATGTCATTATCATTGGTGTGCCCTACAAAGATGTCAAAGATCGACGCGAAAAATATCACCCGCAAGGAAGCCAGCAGAAAAACTATATACGTTTTCTCGCCCATGAACTTGTCCCATTTTTAGATAAACAGTTTCCAACCTATCAAATGGGCATGGGCAGAGCACTGATCGGCGACTCGTTGGCAGCGACCGTGTCTTTAATGACGGCGTTGGAATATCCCAATATATTTGGACGGATAATTCTCCAGTCTCCGTTTGTGAACGATCGGGTGCTTGAGCTTGTAGAAGCCTTTCAGTCCCCGCCTTTAGTACATATATACCATGTAGTCGGAAATCAAGAAACCCATGTTAAAACGTCGAGCGAAAACGATAGGGACTTCCTGACACCGAACCGCCATCTAGCGGAGGTGTTCCAGAAAAAAAGCTTTCCGTACCATTTTGAAGAATTTGCCGGCAATCATACTTGGTCCTATTGGCAGCCCAATTTAAGACAGGCTCTGGGAACAATGTTTTAAATTTGGCTAATATATGCTTTTTCGGGGCAAGAGGGGTATAATTAACCTATCAATTCAGAAGATTTGTTATAATCGTATTAAATTCTTTTTTTTCTAAAACAGTTCAATTCCGGCTCCTTTTTACATTGGCGTGCATGTTCGAATTTTAACTCCTTGACATTTAATTCAATCTCATAAATCCCAAATTATAAAATTGGAGGTCATAATATGAAATTCGGTATCGTTATTTTTCCGACAAAAAAGCTGCAAGATTTAGCCAACTCTTATCGAAAACGTTATGATACACACTACGCGTTAATTCCGCCACACTTGACGTTGAGAAGCGGGTTTGAGGCAACAGAAGAACAGATCACAGAACTGACTAAAAAACTTGAGGAGATCGCCGGGAACTACGAACCGTTTAGGCTGAGGGTATACCGGGTCAGTTCATTTCATCCGGTAAACAATGTAATCTATTTAAAAGCTGAAGTTACAGAACAATTGGAAGGCCTGCATAACGAGTTTCTAAAAAGCTTTGATGATGGCCAGCCCGAGTATGCTTTTGTTCCTCATATTACAATCGGGCAAAATCTATCGGATGCAGAACATTCGGATGTATACGGTTCTTTAAAAATGCTGGATATTGACCATGAAGAAACCGTAGACCGCTTCCACCTCCTTTATCAGCTGGAAAGCGGCCAATGGACTGTATATGAAACATTTCGCCTGGGAAAGGATAATCAAAATTGAAAGTCACTACCGTTTCGACCGAACAAGAATTAGAGGATGCCTTTACAGTCCGTAAGAAGGTATTCGTTGAAGAACAGCAAGTTCCAGAAGAAGAAGAAATAGACCAGTTCGAATCCAACGCAGTTCACTTTGTTTTATATGATGGTGAAACTCCTGCTGGTGCCGGCCGTTTCCGGGTTGTTGATGGTTTTGGAAAGGTTGAACGCATTTGTGTGCTACAGGAGTACCGAAAGACCGGAGCCGGTAAAGCGATAATGGCTGCAATAGAAGCATATGCCGCCGGCAATGGGATATCGGCCTTAAAGCTTAACGCACAAACCCATGCTATTCCCTTTTATAGCCGCTTGGGCTATGAAGTTGTTTCAGGGGAGTTTTTAGATGCAGGTATCCCCCATAAAACGATGAAAAAATTCACAAAATAAATGCTAAGGGCTAAACGAAACAGTAACAAATTTTTGTTTAGCCCTGTTTCATTTCTCTCTGATTCCTTTTCGTACTGTCATGTACAAGCCATTTAACTATTTTTGATATCACAACTAACCTTATGACTGCCTTTATGAGTCCCTTCTTGTGAATGCACAAAGAATTGGCAAAAGTTAATTTGAACAGCAAGGAGTTTACCTCCATGCTGAGGATTTTCTTAAAGGGTGTAGTAATTCACAAACTGCTTCCTTACTTGCACATTTAAATTCTCTGTGTATTTTAACAATAATCCAATCTACCAATTTAAGATTGGAATTGAGGACGCATTTCGCTCCATGGAGATAATCGTTCGAAGGCACGGGAAGCACGAAATACAGTCTCATCCTCTAAACGACGTCCAATAATTTGCAAGCCAATGGGTAATCCCTCTCCAGAAAATCCACACGGGATAGAAGCCGCTGGATGACCTGTAAGATTAATAGGATAAGTCAAAAACCAACCATGGAAAGGATTGATTGGCTTTCCATTAATTTCTGTAGGTCCCCAAGTATCTAGAGAAAATGCTGGAACTGCTGTAGTTGGACATATTATGATGTCATATTCTTTAAAAATGTTCTGCAGTTTTGACCACGCTTCCTCACGAGCTTTATTTGCTTGAATGTATTCTGTTGCTTTCAATTCTTTTCCAAGTTTAATAAATTCCTGTACTTTTGGGTCAAGTAGTTCCAGCTTATCTTGAGATAAACTACCGTGCGAAGTCGCTACCATTCCATACCAAAGAGTTGCCCATGCTTCTTCAATATTTTTCTTTGGATTTTCAAACCTTGGATTTACTTCTTCAACAATACACCCTAATTCTTTAAAGATACCAGTAGCATTATCACATGCTTTTCGAACTTCAGGATCGATTTCAAAAAAACCAAGATCCGGACAGTAAGCTACTTTTAAATTTTGAATCCCCGTTTCTAGAGTCTCAAAAATATTTTCTTTTATTGGGAAAGTAAATGGTTCATCTTCCGCACTCCCATCCATAACTGAGTAAAGAAGAGCAGCATCAGATACAGTTCTTGCGATAGGTCCAAAATGAATGAAGGGTGCTTGGGAATAAAAAGGACCTACTGTTTCATACGGAATTCGTCCGTAAGTTGCTTTATAACCATAAACTCCACAAATCGCAGCCGGAATCCGAATTGAACCACCCCCATCACTTCCTTCAGCAAAAGGGACTAACCCTGCTGCAACAGCAGCACTTGATCCTCCGCTTGAACCCCCTGATATTCTATCAAGCTTCCAAGGATTACGTGTAGCACCAAATAATAGATTATCTGTTGTTCCTTTAAAACCAAATTCAGGTGTGTTCGTCATTCCAACAATAATTCCACCTGCTTGTTTGATCCTCTTAACTACTATTGCATCCTCTGTTGCAACTTGCTCAGCATACAATTTTGAGCCCATCGTTAACCTAACACCTTTTACAGGTGTTAGGTCTTTTATTGCAATTGGGATCCCATGTAATGGACCTAGAGAGATACCTTTCATTACTTGGCTCTCTGCCAGTTTTGCAGATTCGCGTGCTTGTTCTGGAATCAATGTACAAAATGCATTTATTATCGGGTTTATACGATCTATCCTTTCAAGACAAATTTCTACTACTTCTACAGGAGAAATCTTTTTCGTTCGAATCAAATATGAAAGCTCCAATGCAGATTTCCAGGCTAATTCATCTTTCTGAGTCATGGTTTTTTCCTCCTCCATTAATCACTCGTAAAAATATTTTTTAAATTCTGAAATATTTTTATATTATTTTTGTATAGCTTGCGCTTGTGAGTCGAACAATTGATTAGTATATAATTTTACTGTGCGATTTCACCTCCTTTTAATTTTATCTTAATCTTCGTGTCCGAACCGTTATTTAAGTCATCGAACAGTTGATCAACATGATTCTGTTTTGGCAAAGCAGCGGAGACAACAATATAAATAATTAGATTTAGCAATAGTCCCACAAGGCCAGCCGAAAGTCCACCAGCCCAGCTTACCAACCAAGGAAAAGGGCCTTTTAATAAGACAATAGACATGCCCACAATCGTTCCGGCTGCCGCTCCATATTTATGCCCCTTCTTCCAAAAGACCCCTAAAATTATTGGTACAGCAACTTGAGCTATGCAATCATAAAGATAAAGGATAATGCTAACCAATCTTGAAATTTCCATTGTCGCTATGAAGATAGCAATAATACCTACACTTAGTGTTAACAGTTTCGCATATTTAAGAATTTGTCTTCTATTCAAGTCAAATAGCCCTAACATGTTTTTCCCAATCATGACTGCGGCAGCTGTTACAACGGCACTGATGGTAGACATACTTGCAGCCATTGCAAATATTCCAATTAACCCAAGGACTACTGGTCCCCCATATTGTTCTGCCATCCAAAAGATACCGGATTGAGCATCTTCTGGAAAACATTAAGCAGACTTCCTCCTAAACCTAAGGACAAAAGTATTATAGTAAAAGCTGCTCCAATAATCGGGACACCTAAAGCAGATTTTTTAGCCTCCTTTACGCTTTTTGACATATACATACGAGCAAAAATTGCAGGACTCATCATTCCACCGAGTATTCCGGCGATAATCGCAGAACTCCATACACCGTAACCTATTTTATCGTTAATAATTAATAATTCAGGCGCCCTTTCCGCAACCATTTGAAACATAGTCGTGAATCCGCCAATAGCTTTATTAAACAGGTACAAGACAGTGATGCTACCAATGAACGTGAAAAATATTCCTTGCACCAGACTTCCCACAGCACTCGCTCTTGATCCTCCTAACCAGCAATATATTATGACAAATAGGCTAACCAAAACCAATCCCACATTAAAAGGAACAACACCATAGGTAGCTGCAGAAACTAAATAACCGATTGTCTTTATTTCAACAATAAGCCATGGACTCCAAAACAAAAATGTGAATATAGCAATGAACGTTGCGAACGCTTTACTGTTGTATCTTAACTCAATGAAATCAGCAATCGTTTCTAAATTATATAATTTCCCCCAAATCCATACAGGCCTTACCAAAACATACATGACGGTTATTGTTCCCACAGAATAGACAGCAGCATATTGTGAAAATATTCCTATATTCGCTGAATCAGCAAAAAATCCAGTATACATTGCCCCTACATACCACGCGCCCAAAAATCCAAATAAACTAAGAATCCATGGAAAAGATCGTCCACCAACGGCATACTCTTCTAACGTATCCTGTTCTCGGTGAAATATTTTAATGACAATCGCATTGATTACAAAAAATGCTAATATAACAGAAATGGATATAATGGCATTCATTCTAACTCACCCCTTGCCTCTTCGATTTTGTACCATACAATAAAAGAAAGTGAAATAACGGTTATTACAAATATGATCCAAAACTGAACAAAAGGTAGTCCAAAAATCCACGGCTCAATTTTGTTAAATAACTTAAAAAATGGTGGAAAAACTAAAGTGGAGAACATTAAGCAGTTAAACAATACAAAAATAAGTGTAATTTTCCCGCTCGTCATTAATATATCCTCCTTTTTTTATCTGAAATTAAGATTATTAGACTTTCATTATTTAAATCAGATGCATTACGCAGTGCCTTAGTTACTACAAGATCGCCTTATACTTACAATCAGCGAATAGAGACGCCCCTCTTACACGGTCTACATATTGAATAAAATCCTTTGTGTAAGAAAACAGCTCTAAATATCGATAATTCTTTGTATTTTATTCCAAACTTATCCAAATGCTCTTTACTTCAGTATAGTTATTTAGAGCATAAGTACCCATTTCACGTCCGAATCCAGAATGCTTATAACCGCCAAATGGTGAAGCAGCATCAAACACGTTATAGCAGTTAACCCAAACAGTTCCAGCCTTTAAGCGGTGTGCTACATAATTAGCGTTCTTAATGCTTTCTGTCCATACACCCGCAGCTAGTCCGTACTCGGAAAGGTTTGCCCGGCTAATAACTTCATCAATATCTTCAAATGGCATTGCTGCTAAAACTGGTCCGAAGATTTCCTCCTTAGCTATGGTCATCTTATCATTTACATCAGAAAAGATAGTTGGCTCTACAAAAAATCCTGCTTCAAGTGGTACAGAACCGCCTGTAAGCAGTTCAGCTCCTTCTTCTTTCCCTTTTTGAATGTAAGTCAAGACACGGTTATGCTGTTCTTGGGACACAAGCGGCCCCATAGCAGTATCCGGATCCATTCCATTCCCTTGTTTTATACTTTTAGCATACGACACGAGATCTGCTATCACATTATCGTAAACCTTTTTTTGAATAAATAGCCGGGAACCCGCGGAACACACCTGCCCCTGGTTGAACATAATTCCATTTAATGCTCCTGGAATCGCCTGAGACATATCTGCGTCGGGAAGAATAATATTCGGTGATTTTCCGCCAAGTTCGAGCGTAAGGCGCTTTAATGTTTTGGATGCTTTTACCATAATTTTCTTTCCGACTTTAGTCGAACCTGTGAAATTGATTTTGTTTACATCAGGATGATCAACTAAGTGTGCGCCTGTTTCTCCTGCACCTGTAACTACATTGAGAACACCTGCTGGAAATCCAGCTTCCTGTACTAATTTAGCAAGATATAACGCAGAAAGAGGGGTTTGTTCGGCTGGCTTTAAAATCACTGTACAACCAGTGGCTAAAGCCGCTCCTAGCTTCCATGTCGCTGTAAGGAGAGGGAAGTTCCATGGGATAATTTGTCCTACTACACCAACAGGCTCGTGGCGTGTGTAATTAAAGTAATTTCCTTCTACCGGAATTGTTTGACCTACAATCTTTGTGGCCCAGCCTGCATAATATCTAAAATGCTCAATCGCAAGAGGCACATCCCCATTGGTGGTTTCACGAATCGGCTTCCCATTATCCAATGTATCTAGTTGCGCAAGCTCTTCTTTGTGTTCTTCCATTAAATCAGCTAGCTTGTATATCAATCGACTGCGGTTGGCTGCGCTCATTTTCGACCAGTAACCAGTTTCAAAAGCTTTCCTTGCTGCTTTAACCGCACGCTCAATATCTTCTTTACCTCCTTCTGCGACACGAGTAAGGACTTCACTCGTTGAAGGATTTATGGTTTCAAACGTCTTTCCTGATAACGCATTCACCCAGTCACCATTAATGAAGAGTTTCTTGTGACCATTAATAAATTCTGCCACTCTAGGTTTTAAGCTAAACCCTACTGTCTTCTCCATTTTTTCACTCCTTGAAATCGAGTTTTTTTAGAACTGTAAGCTGCAATGGTTTTCTTCTATTGTTATAAAAGATAACTTAATTTGTTTTTTGATAATTGTAAAAAACGGAATATTAAGAAAATGTGTTTTGAATTAAATAAAATACTCAAATGCTTTCTAATGAGTAGTACTCTCTTATATATCCGAAAACCAAAAATACTAAAAAAAGGGGGCACCATGCCACATCCTTGAGATAATTTAGTCAGACAGCACACTAAATAACACAAAGGTGGAGGTTGACTCCCTAATTTTATCTGTTCCAGTGAAACTTATTAACTTGAAATAACGGGTTTGTTGATAATTTACTAACAGATTGTTATTTTATGGTATATAACTCAGAAATTAGCATAGAAAAGAATTATTTGTCTGCGTAAGTTTTTGATAACTTTCTTACTGAGAGTGTTTGTAGTAGGAAGGTATTCCGGAGAGAAACTTCGTTTTTAAATTCTCAAAACTTTTTATTATATGGATATTGAGAAACAACTTCTTTAAATTGTATGGGGGTCAAATGGGCAAACTTCTTAAATCCCTTAATAAAATGCGCTTGGTCATGATAGCCATTTTCATGAACTACATCTAATAAATTAATGTTGTCTGTATGAAGGACCATAGCTAATGAATTTTGAAATCTAACTATTTCACTGAATTGTTTTGGTGAAAATCCAATATATTCCTCGAATTTATTGCGTAAATGACGAGCTGAATATCCCGTCTCATTAGATAATTTGTCAATATTAATTAGTCCGTTTGATGAGTAAATTTTCTTAATAGAATATTCAACTATATTTAGACTATAATTCAAGCTGGATGCGCTATTTTTGATAAACGTTTCAAATAGCACGATTCGCTCATAAAAAGATTTTGCTGCTCCGATTTTCTCTACAATGGAAGAATCTAAAGAGATAACATCTAATAAAGGAATTTTCTTACCAAGTAACTCTTTCATGGAATTCTTTAGTTTAAAAACTTTTTGCTCAGGTAAAAATCTAATACCAAAATAGTCACATTCGCTTTCAAAATCATGTTGCGTGGTTCGGTGAAGCGGACTGGTCCAAAGTACAGCAGAATGTTTGTTCGAACCACAACAAAAAAGAATATCAAAGCAGCCATCTGGAATAACTGAAAACGAGCTGATTTCATTTTTTTTAGTTTTGAATTGATAAAATAGCGCAATATCCTTACATAAATGCCCTTTTGCTTTTACTTCTTTATATTGCTGGGTATTACTTTCGATTTCAGGTTGAGAAGGAAAAAAATATTTTCCTGCTAACTTTACATTAGTTTTCAAATTAGGCTCACTCCTTATATTTTAGAAAAATTCAAATTTAACTAACTCAGAAGAGTTTGAATAACTCATCAAATTATGTAATATAAGGGTTTGAGTAATAATAGAATTTTTATTAGGTCCCTAACCAGCATATCCATATTTATTTATATCACTTGTTTCTAACCTTACGGATACTAAACTACTATATTCTCCTATCTATAGGGTAAATCAACTTACTCATTTCCAGATCTCAACTTTATTAACACAGTTTGTGGAATTTTTTGAATATTCTTAAAACCGATAATGCTATCTTAAATGCTATTTGATTAATTGTAAATATTTTTTAGTTAAAGGAGTGTCAATCTATTCAGTGTTAATACGGTGAAATTACTTTATGAAGTATTAATATTTTTACAGAGTATGAGCACCATAATTCCGCTTTTTACAATAAACTTCTGATGAAAACAGATATCATTAATTTTATACAAATCGATTTTCCTTATGAATGGTTTGTCTGATTTACTATCTATTCTATTGTAAAGGAGTTTTGATTATGGCCAGTATTACTGATAAAGGAAAAAAAATCACTCATCCCCTTGAGCCCCTAACTGTTGAAGAGATCGCACTTGCAACTGCGACCTTAAAAAAGGAGAAAGACCTGAATAACTCTTACCGTTTTGTCAGTGTGACATTACATGAGCCACCCAAAGCTATAGTCTTAAATTATAAAGAGGATGACCCAATCGAGAGACAAGCGTTTTTAGTATTGCTCGATAATGCAGAGGCCAAAACTTATGAAGCCATCGTTTCCTTAAACAATGAAAAGGTGAAGTCCTGGCGGTTCATACCAAATGTACAACCTGCCATCATGCTTGATGAATTTATAGAATGTGAAAAGGCAGTAAAAGAGAATCCTGAAATGCAAGCTGCCTTCATCAAAAGAGGGATTACAAACTTTGACTTAGTTATGGCTGATCCATGGTCAGTGGGGAACTTTGGATTTGTGGAAGAAAACGGCGTGCGGCTAGCACGTACGCTTTGCTGGTACAAAGCTTCTGATAACGATAATGGTTATGCTCGTCCTATCTCGGGTCTCTATGCATTTGTTAATTTAGATACTATGCAAGTAGTCAAAGTCGTTGACAAAGAAGTAATCCCATTCCCTCCACTCGATGGAAATTATAGGGCTGACCAACTAGGGGAACTAAGAAAAACTATAAAACCTTTAGACATAATTCAGCAAGAAGGTCCAAGTTTTGATATTAATGGACATGAAATTAGCTGGGAAAAGTGGAAGATCCGTTTTGGATTCACCCCAAGGGAGGGTCTGGTATTACATACGGTTACCTATAACGATGGGGGAACACACCGTTCGATACTATACCGGGCTTCTTTATCCGAGATGGTCGTACCTTATGGAGATCCCGATGAACCCCTTAGTCGAAACAATGCATTTGATGTAGGCGAATATGGAGTTGGAATGCTAGCAAACTCTTTGGAGTTAGGCTGCGATTGTCTTGGTGAAATCAAATATTTTGATGTCGCATTGGCTGACAGTCGTGGAAATCCCGTTAAAATTCCTAATGCAATTTGTCTGCATGAAGAGGATTTCGGTATTCTTTGGAAACATACTGATTGGAGAACAAACCATGTGGAAGTCCGGCGTTCTCGACGTTTAGTATTATCAAGTATATCGACAGTAGGAAATTATGAATACGGGTTCTTTTGGTATTTTTACCAAGATGGAAATATCGAATACGAAGTAAAGCTAACCGGTATCGTCCATACACAAGCGTTAAAGCCTGGTGTTACAGCAAAATATGGAAATCTTGTTGCTCCGCAGCTATATGCAGCGCATCATCAGCATTTCTTTAATCTCAGGTTAGATATGATGGTGGATGGATTGGATAATTCAGTGTGTGAAGTAGATACGGTACGTTGTGATAGTCCTTATGGTAATGCATTTACTGCAGTATCTACCGAGTTCAAAACCGAAGCAGAAGCAAAGAGAAAAATGGACCTTGAAAAGGCTCGTTACTGGAAAATTATTAACAAATCAAAAAAGAACATCGTGGATGACCCGGTCGGATATAAATTATTCCCTGGAGAAAATTGTTTGCCCTTTGCGGATGAAAATTCTAGCCTTTTAAAACGTGCCGCATTCATTAAAAATCATTTATGGGTAACACCTTTTAATGAAAATGAAAAATTTGCTGCAGGAGACTATCCTAATCAACATCCAGGAGGAGACGGTCTAGAAAAGTGGACGAAAGAAAATCGTACAATAAACAACACAGATATAGTTGTGTGGTACACCATGGGACATCATCACATCACTCGTCCAGAGGACTGGCCGGTTATGCCGACTGCTTATATGGGCTTTTCGTTAAAACCCGTGGGGTTCTTCGATCGAAACCCTGCACTTGATGTTTCCCCATCTAAACCAAAGAAAGATAGACACTGTAGTCACCATTAAGCGCTTAGTCGGCATATTGTATACAATCCCTACTTTCTTATAAAAATAAGGAGTGATCAAATTGTTACTAATCGCCAACTTGGCAGTAATAGCCTTACTGACGATTTGTTGCATCTTGTTTATTTTTAGAATACGACAGCAGTTAAACACTTCAATCATTCACACACATATTATTATCATGGTATTAAGCGTCGTAATCACTCTTACGATAGGTTCGATTTTAGGTCTTATCTACGGCCATGATCTTGTTTCTTCTACGGTTATTTCTACTATCCTGGGTATGGCTATTGGGCTCATTCTAGGCCAGGCTTTCAATTTTTATGTCGTGCTAAGTGGAATGGTTGAAGGAATTATGGGAGGCATGATGGGGGCAATGATCGGAATGATGTTGCATCACTCCGCAAATTGGGCGTTCTTTCTTTTCTTAATCAATGCTATTTATATCATTATCATTTCACTCTCTATAATTACGATTAATCGTGATTCCATTAAACCGAATCATAATAGGTTATTAAATAGCACCAACGTGAAAAAAAGCATAATTTAATTTCATACAACAGTTGTTTATGGGGAAACTTCTGCAAGGCTCCCCTCTTATCAAACCATAAGAGCACTATGAATACACAGAGTTTTACCTTTATTTCACAACTTCATCTAAGGGTGCATTCATGAGTCAAGTGTTATATGGGCACTCCGTTTGGGCCAATCCCAAATCTGCATTCCATAAAGCCGATGCGCTGGCAAGAGCAAAGGCGTCCAAATCTTATTTTGGACGCCTTCTTTATATAGTGCAAATCAGTTATTAAATCGAAAACTGTTCATTAGGCAGGTCAGTAATAAACATATATCCCGGGGCATGTGTGATCATGATCTCAGGCTTGACATGCATGGCAACCGCCTGTGGAGTAACACCGCAAGCCCAGAATACCGGGACCTCACCCTCTTTAATTGTTACGCTGTCACCGAAATCCGGAGTGTGAATATCTTTTATTCCAATATTGGCGGGGTTCCCGATATGCACGGGTGCCCCATGGACAGAAGGGAAACGGCTTGTTACCTGGACCGATCTGATGGCGTCTTTTTCAGACATTGGCCGCATGCTGACCACCATAGGGCCTTCAAACCGTCCAGCTTTTACACATTGGATATTTGTCTTATACATAGGTACATTGCGATTCTCCTCAATATGCCTGATCGGAATTCCATTTTTCAGCAGGGCCTCTTCGAATGTAAAGCTGCAACCAATTAGGAAGCCAACCATATTTTCATCCCAAAGATTCGTTACATCCGTCTTTTCTTCAACTAACTTACCATGACGGTAAACCCGGTACTTTGGAATATCGGTTCGGACGTCTGCGTTAGGGGCGGCCACAGATGGAATCGCTGAACCAGGTTCTATTACATCTATGATAGGGCACGGCTTAGGATTACGCTGGCAGAAGAGAAGAAACTCAAAGGCTAAATCTTTTGGCAGCACAGCTAAATTAGCCTGGATATACCCATGTGCGAGACCAGATGTAGGTTTCAACCATCCGTTTTTGCGAATCATTTCCCGAGCCTTGTAAGGGCTCATTACTGTAATAGATGTCATGTGCATACTCCCCCATATACTATTTAAATCATTGTGAAAACCCTTTATCAAAGAACTACCGCCTATATGCGTCATCGCAATCACTATAATAATACCAAAAATCTTTATCCACAAGCGATGTTTATAATCCGTCGATGATTTTTTGTTATATATTCGGCGACCAGCATTACACCTAATACACGGGATATTACTAAATAAATACTGAGGGCTAACCAAAAAGCTGTCAACCTTTTGTTTAGCCCTTTTTGATTCTCTTTTAATCGATTTCGCATGTAATGTACAAAGCGTTTCCACTATTTAGCGATATCCCACCTAACCTTATAACTGCCTTTGTGGCTCCCTTCAACTTTTAATTAATAGGTGCCATCCTTGTTTATTTTAACCGTGGAACTGGGGCGTTTCTTAGGATTTTCCACCTTCTATAATTCATTGTTTTCCTCATCGATTAAAGCAATCGTTAAATGTCCACTTACTGTTGTTACTTCAACACTTAATGTTAGTTCATCTTCGTTTTCGAGCGTCAATGTAGTAAATTTAACTTACCTTAAACTTTGAGTAAGACATCTCAGTGCTATGATCCGAATTCTTTTCAACAGACATCACAGTTGTGAAACTGCCACCCGAGCAGCCTGATAAAAATATTATCATGATCAGAAATGCGATTAGGCATTGCAAGTTTTTAGCTTCATCTACACACCTCCTCGGGTAAAGAATTGTACTTAAAGTTTGTGGGTCCCGCCAATAGATGTGACAGTTTTATTAGTTTATACCAAAACCCACTCACAAAAAAGCCTACTTACAAGGACATTAAAATTCACTTTTTGGCTGACTGTTTCAATAATTTACTGAAGAATAACACAAACTAATGTTTAGTTCGTTGTGAAGGAGAGATAAAAATGCAATTTTTTCATATATTTATCGAGCTTGTCGTTGGCTATATCGCGCTTTTTCTGATCACAAAATTACTGGGGAAAACGCAGATCACCCAAATTACAACTTTTGATTTTATTTCTGCGCTCGTACTGGGAGAATTAGTTGGAAATGCGTTTTACGATGAAAAAATAGGTCTAATAGAAATTTTATTTGCGATCGCGATATGGGGCATGCTTATCTTCGGAACAGAAATACTTACACAAAAAAAGAAGGGTGTCCGGGGTTTGCTGGAAGGGAATCCGTCGATTGTCGTCCGAAAAGGGCAGATAGATTATAACCAATTGCGCAAAAACCACCTGGATATTAACCAGCTTCAGCATTTACTCCGAAAAAAAGACACTTTCACGATTAGGGAATGTGAGTATGCGATCTTGGAGACAGATGGCTCAATCAGTGTATTAAAAAAGCCTCCCTTTCAGACGCCTACTACCCAGGATTTAAAGCTGCCTTTACATGAAGTTCACTTACCGGTCACTTTGATATTGGATGGCGAGATTGTCTATGATAATTTGCAGAGTATTGGTTGGAATGAAAAAGATTTGGAAGCGGAAATTGAAAAAGCTGGTGTCCTCTCTGCTAAAGAAGTCTTATACGCAGAATGGCTGAAAGGAAAACCTCTACATATCCAAACATATAAATCCAGTCCTTAAAGAGATTTTCCTTCACCATGCTTAAACGATTTTATTAAAGTTTCGCCCTTTTCCAGAAAGTTCTGCGTATGTTTTGTCAATGAATTCTTCATTGCGTTTCACTTTGGGGACCGGAGTGAAACGGGTATCGCCCATTTGCCGTTGTGTCACCGCGCTATTTTCGTGGGTTTGATAAGCTTTACCCAGTTTATTAATTCTTTCAACAGGAGTCAGTATGAAAGGGTCATAATGTACTCCAATCTCCCTTTCTGCGTACTGAGCGTACTGATAATTCGTGATCGGCAAAATATAACCCATCGTTCACACCTCTTTACACATATCATTATATTTCCCTCTACCCTTTATTGAATATGATTAAACCTGTTGCTAAAGAAACTTTTGTATAGCTGCTTGTTTTGGTATGATTATGGTTGTGGAATTTTTAGTTACTAAATGAGGGATTACCATTGCAGACCGCTGTTTATCAAGGAAAACCATTACATCTAAAAACAGAAAGCTTGGAAAACTTCCAAAAATTATACGATAAGGGCAAAAAGGGCGAACTAACTTGCCCAACATGCGGCGAAACGGTTCGTTTCCATTTCAGCATTGAAAACGAGCCCAGTTTTAGGCATACGAACATGTACAAACAAGACTGCCCGGAGTCGCCAACGATCGCCGAGGCTTTAACCGATTATAAAACGCCTGAATATATAGACAAAAACGGGTTTCGGATTCCTAAAGCCCGCCAGATTCAAACTGTTGCCGTAAGCCGATCCACCTATAAGCCAATTAAAAGGATCGCGTCTTCCTCACCTTTTTTACGATCACAGCCTGGTCAGCCATTGGAAACGAAAGGGTACTTTCACCAGCTTCAGCAATCGGGGATTGGTCTCGATCTTAACCAAATGGAAGCGGCAGCCCATACTGATGGAGCACTTCTCGTCCTTGCCGGTGCTGGAAGCGGAAAGACAAGGGTGTTGACGGCAAGGACAGCATATCTCATCAACGAAAAAAATATTGACCCGAAAAACATTATGCTCGTAACATTTACAGCGAAAGCAGCGGCAGAAATGAAAACCAGGCTATCGCGCTATCCGGCGACCGGCCCGGACAAAACACGTCAGCTCGTCGCAGGTACCTTTCATAGTATTTTTTATCGGATCCTTTCTTTCCATGACCCAGCAAGCTGGTCTTCGGAAAAACTGTTGAAACAGACGTGGCGTAAGGAGCAAATAGTAAAAGAAGCGGGCAAAGCGCTTGGTCTTGATGATAAGGAGTTTGCCTTTGATCTTGCTCTTCAGCAAATCAGCTACTGGAAAAACTCTCTGCTTTCGCCTTCACAGGTTAAACCTGATACAGAATGGGAAGAAAAGACTGTTTTCCTTTTCAACGCTTATGAAAAAAGTAAGCAATCGCAAAGCCTGTTTGATTTTGATGACATGCTCGTTGGATGCTATCACCTATTCCTCGACTCTCCAGATATATTGGGAATGTACCAAAATCGCTTTCAATATTTTTTAATTGATGAGTTTCAAGATATAAACAAAGTGCAGTACGAATTAATAAAGCTGCTTTCCGCCAGCACAAAAAATGTCTGTGCAGTAGGCGACGACGATCAATCCATATACGCTTTCAGGGGAAGCAATCCTGCCTATCTGCTTGAGTTTGAGAAGGATTTTCCCGATGCAAAAATCGTCGTTCTTTCAGAAAACTATCGTTCCAATCATGAAATTGTCTCGACCGCCAACCGGGTCATTTCCGAGAATAAACAGCGAAGACCAAAGGAAATGAAGGCGCAATTTTGTGAGAATCATTCCCCGGTTCTGTTTTATCCATTTGATGAAGAACAGGAAGCAACGATGATTGTCACTGATATACAGGAAAAAATAGCTGCGGGGGCCGATCCAGGTGACTTTGCGATTTTATTCCGGACCCATACCGCAAGCCGGGCGGTTTTTGAGCGGCTCGCCCACTCTAGTCTTCCGTTTAAAGTTGACAATGAGGCAGAGTCTTTTTATGATCGGTTTATTATTAAGGGTATGCTTGCCTTTTTAAAACTAAGCTTAAATGAGGATGACCAGTCTGCGCTTCAGCCAATACTGCCTGCTTTATTTATGAAACAGGCCGTGATCCGCGATGTAAAAGCAAACAGTATCCTGAATGACTGCTCACTGCTCGAAGCCCTGTCTCGCGTTAAAACGGGCTTTGCTTTCCAGGAACGAAAGCTTAAAAAGCTTGTACCGGTTGTCAGGTCATTATCCGCTTTGTCTCCGTTGACCGCGATCGAAACGGTCGAAAAAGAACTTGGCTATCAAGAATTTGTCAAGAAACGCGGGAATGAAGGCAATAGCACCGAAAAAGGATCAGATGATCTTAGAGATTTGAAGGTTGCTGCGAGAAATTTTACAAATATACGTGAATTTATTGAGCATGCTGAGCATATGACGGCGATGATGAAAGAAGTGAAAGCCATTGGCCGCCAACTGGAAAAAGCCATTACATTGAGTACAATCCATAAAGCAAAAGGACTTGAATACGATACGGTATACCTCCTCGGGGCTGTAGATGGCAGCATACCACATGACCATGCTCTTGAAGCTTTCCGTATTGGAAACTCCGGGCCGCTTGAGGAAGAAAGACGGCTGCTTTACGTTGCGATCACAAGGGCAAAGGACCAGCTGTACATCTCGGTTCCAGAACAAAGACGCGGAAAAATAGCACAGCAAACGAGATTCCTAACACCCCTTTTACGCAATAGAAAATGATCTCCTTTACTGATCGCATTGTTTTTATACACAAAAAAAGGACTTGCCGAAGTCCTTTTCTTTCATTATGATGCACATTTATTTTTTATTGATCATTTTTGAAATCGTATTTAAATCAAGCTGTTGTCCATCTTTCACAATTGAGCTGACAAGCTTATCTTCCATCTCTTTCGTTACAGGCTTATTGGCAATCTGCGACACTTTTCTAATGACGCCCCTGACCGTTTGCTCATCTTTGAAGTTTGCATGTTGCAGCGAATTTGCCAAGTCGAAAATATCCTTCATATTGACGCCGGTCTTTTTTTCAACATTCTTAAAGAAACCATTTTCCATGCTAGTACACCACGCCTCCTTTAGATACTACTTTATCTTATGAACGAAGGCGAAAAAGGTGAAATGGAGATCAGGGTTACCCCCTGCCTGCAGAAAAAGGGGCCGCCTCTTAAGAGACAGCCTTTGCAGTAAAATATATTTATCGCCATTGTTAATTATAGAAGCTGGCACCAACAACAATTAACAAAATAAACAGTACGACGATTAATACAAACGCGGAGCCGCCGGCGTATCCACCACCGCCGTATCCGTATCCGCCATAGCCACAACAGCCATAACCGAAGCCCATGTTCGTCACCTCACTTTAATATATTCATTCATATCATATGTAGGCAACATCAAAATGTTTGGGCGAGCTCAGGGCGAAGGCAAAATCATCGTTCTATATTAGAAAAAATGGTTTGCTGCTGCCCATAAATCATTTAACATCTGTACAAAATCGAGCAATATGATTCGCGGATGGCTTAGCCCTTGGGCTTAAATAGAAGGGCGCCGATAAAGCCAAAAACAACGGCGGCTGATATTCCTGAACTTGTTATTTCAAACATCCCGGTCAACACACCGACAAGGCCGTGCTGCTTAGCCTCCTGCAAGGCTCCATCAACTAAGGAATTCCCGAAGCTCGTGATCGGTATGGATGCTCCAGCTCCTGCAAAGTCCATTAGCGGTTCATATACTCCAAACCCACCCAAAATGGCTCCAATAACAACAAATAAGCTTAATGTATGGGAAGGTGTCAATCTGGCGACATCAAACAGCAGCTGGCCGACTACACAAATCAGGCCGCCCACCACAAACGCCCAAAAAAACATGGAAAGCATTCTTCTTTTCCTCCTTTATCCGTTCATTTCAATGGAAACGGCATGGGCTATGCATGGAATCGTTTCCTTTTGTTGATACGAGAGCGGTGACAGCAAAGCGCCTGTTGCAATCGCAAGAACCCTTTTGTACCGTCCCTGCTTCATTTGCTTTAGCAGATGCCCATACAGTACGGTTGCCGAGCAGCCGGCACCGCTTGCTCCTGACTGGACTGGCTGATCGTCCTTGTAAATCATCAACCCGCAATCCTGAAATTGGTTGCTATCGATTTTCAACCCATCTTTCTTCAATAGTTCCATAGTTGTTTCCCGGCCAATTTTACCGAGGTCACCGGTTACGATTAAATCATAATGTGACGGCTCAAGCTGCAAGTCTTTAAAATGGGCTGAAATCGTATCTGCGGCCGCCGGTGCCATCGCGCCACCCATATTAAAAGGATCGGAAAGCCCCATATCAATGACCTTGCCGATCGTTGCCGTTGTCGTTACTGGCAGCGATTCTTTCGAATCGTTGTTCTCCTTAATCAGGGCGACACCTGCGCCGGTCACCGTCCATTGGGCAGTCGGCGGCTTTTGGCTCCCATATTCAGTCGGATAGCGAAACTGCTTTTCCACCGCGGCGTTATGGCTTGACGCTCCGGTCAGGATATATTTTGCTCCTCGATAATTGATGATAAAGGAGGCTAAAGCAAGGCCTTCCATCGATGTCGAGCAGGCACCAAACAGGCCGAAATAAGGAATCTTGGCTGTTCGTGCCGCAAAGCTTGATGGCGTAAGCTGATTGACCAAATCACCCGTAAGTAAAAACTGAATATCATCTCTTTTGACCTTGCCTTTTTGCATAGCCGTTTCGATTGCCTCTTCAAGCAGCAAACTATGAGCTTTTTCATACGAGTCCTTTCCCATCCATAAATCATCGTGAAGGATATCAAAATCATCTGCCAGGTTTCCATTGGCTTCGAATGGGCCGCCGGTCACCCCTGATGCGGTTATGATCGGGCGATTTTTAAATACCCAGGACTGTTTTCCCCTTAGCAATTATAAAACCCCCCACATTTTTAATAATGTTTTGATTAAGGCAACAACAAAAGCTGCAAAGACCCCAAACAGAACAACAGATCCCGCTAGTTTAAACAGATTTCCCCCAACACCAAGAACAAATCCTTCGGTGCGATGCTCTATTGCAGCTGAAATGACAGCATTGCCAAAGCCTGTTACAGGCACTGCACTGCCCGCACCTGAGAACTGGCCAATTCGATCGTAAACACCGAATCCTGTCAGAAGCATTGTTATAAATATCATCGTGGCAACAGTGGGGTTGCTTGCCGTTTGTTCGGTAAAATCAAAATAATAAATATAGAAATAAGTAATCGCTTGTCCAATTAAACAAATCAGGCCCCCGACCAAGAAGGCCCTTAGGCAATTTTTCAAGAGCGGGCGCTTTGTTTCATGCTTCTGTTCGAGCTGCTGGTATTGCTTTTGCTGCGGGGTTTTTTTGGGCTTATTCCCCATTGTGATTGGCTCCTTCCTATGTCATTTCTTTTTGAAGGCTGATAATCGATTTCAACCTTTTTTCTGCCTTTTTATCCGAGAAATCTGGTTTTTGCATGTCTTCTTGCAGCTGGACAGCTTCAAGGAAAATTTTATAATCACTCGATACTGTAAAATTCTCATCGGGAAATTCTTTTTCAAGCCGCTTTGTAATGTTTTTTTCAATGTCCTTCATCCCGAACCGTTCTAAATGCCTGACTTTATACGCAACAAGAACATCCTTCTTCCCTTTTATGACTGCGACATCGTAAATTTCATCAAAAGCCATAACCTCCTCTTTCACCTTCTGAGCAATGATGATATCTTTCTGTTTATCGCTAATCGGAACAGGAGCTGGATTTGTCGCTCTAATAAGGGACATTTGATTGCCCTTTCCTTCATCTGCTTCTTGACAGCCTGCTAAAATAATGGTTAACAAAAGGAGAAGCTGGCAAATAAAAAATGATTTTGACCATTTACTTTTCATATTTTTCCCTTCCTATGTAAGAAATGTGTGTTTCACTCTAATTTATTGTTTGCACTGAGGCCGATTTTATTACATTAAAAATACTTTTTGTAAGAAAAAAATAACCGGGATAATTTCGGCAACTTATTCGGCCCGTTTCATCAATCTCATTTTCATCGAATTTTTGTATGCTCAGTTTTCGAAAAAAAATCCAATAAAAAAGACTGTCTCATCTATCGAGACAGTCTTTTTATTTTCTATTTGTGTTTTTTCTTTTTAAGCAGCCACAATCCTTCTTTATTCTCTTAGGTTCCTGTTTTACGCGAGTTATTCGCGAAGCTTGTTTGCCTGATTTTTTTTGCAAAGTGTCAGCCTCCTTGTCTGAGATTCATAATATAATATGAAAGCTTGACAAGATTGGTACGGCTAGCTGCCCAATGCTTTACTGATAAAAACTTCGATTACCGAACCTATAGCAGCGACTGCCAGAACAAAAATCACAGGCACACCAAACACTGGAACAAGAAAATATATAGCAGTTAACAATAAACTGGACCAAACACCCGTGCACCAAAAACAGCTAAGCAGTTCTCCAATCCAGCTTTTTATTCCCTTACCCTTTGGAACTAAGTAGATTTCTTTGTTCCCATCCGGATCTTCTTCTATTTGTTCTTCAAAAAAAGGAGCCCTTATGAATTCAGTTATTTTGTCAAAAACAATTAGCCTTGTTAAACGAAACGAAGCAATCCCGATGATTACTATCAACCATAAATCAAGGTTCAATTCAATCACCAACCTATTTAAATGTTAAGCAGGCATATGATAAGTAAAAATAAAAGCTTATCGCCAGCTCTATAATAAGGCTTCACCAGTTTTAGCAGGAAGCGAGGATTTCCGCTATTCAAAAATTATGATGTCAGTAATGTCATCTATATTAAACTTTTTCTGATGTCTGCCAATTTTCACTTTCACAAAATTTCCTTTTTTGCTGATTACCTGAAATTTGATTGGCTGCCCATCTATAATCGCTTCACACACTGGTGTTTCTATACCATTCCAATAACGCGCCAAATGAGCGATCTTTACTCTGATTTTCTGTCTTTTCATCTCGTCTATCCCATGAATTGAAGCTGTGGACGTTGTTGTCCCCACCTCATTTTGATGGTAGGAGCCTAAAGAGTTTTCTTGTTCGCCCGAAGCGACTTCATGCGGCATTTCCACCGTTGCATCTGTCTGAATGTTGTTGTCATTGTTTACCGCCTTTTCACCTATTTCGACATCTTTATCCAGATGCCCTAATAAATCAGCCTCTGTTTCAACAGTCAGTTTTTCACCAAGCATTTGCTTCAGCTTTGATTTTACTTCGTCCTTTGAAGCCTTATTTATCTGTTTGTTTTTTTGCGCCAGCCCAGCTTTTTCATAATCGTCTTCCTCCGTTAATTCCACCTCGATTTGCTGAAACTCGGGAAATTGCTGATCATTTTTCGTATAAAAAATATTTTGCATATGGTTGTTCGCCGGTTCATGTTTATATAATAAAGGTTTAAAAGGTGGCTGCTCATCTTCCGCCAAAAGTCTCCCTCCCACACAATCAATTATTTCTTCATTTATTTGTATGCAGCAAATATCGCTGTTGCTATATCAGTGGAAGTTTTCAAACTATTTGAGGGTGTTTGCAGAGGCAAATAATCATGTGACTGGATTGTGATCTGAGAGGGACAACTCTTTAGATTGAACTATAAAAAAATGCCCGCTTCACACCAGAAGCGGACATTTTCTTACTTAAGCAATAATATGGTAACCCGAATCAACATGAATATTTTCCCCGGTAATTCCGCGCGACATGTTGCTGAATAAAAACACTGCGGTATCGCCAACCTCTTCCTGGGTCGTCATCCTCCTAAGCGGGGCTTTCTCCTCGATTTCTTTAAGAATGGAATTAAAATCACTGACTCCTTTTGCGGATAGAGTGCGGATTGGACCGGCCGAAATCGAATTCACACGAATTCCCAGCTTCCCTAAATCATTAGCCAAATATTTCACACTTGCATCCAGAGAAGCTTTTGCAACGCCCATAACATTGTAGTTCGGCATAACCTTTTCTCCGCCCAAGTAGGTTAACGTGACAATGCTTCCGCCTTCTGTCATTAAATCTTTGGCTTCCTTAGCCACTGCTGTTAACGAATAGGAGCTGATGTTGTGAGCAAGCAGAAACCCTTCTCTTGTCGTGTTCAAATACTCTCCCTGAAGCTCTTCCTTATTCGCAAAAGCAATACAGTGGGCGATTCCATGGATCACCCCGGTTTGCTGCTTAATTTCCGCGAAGCATTTTCTTACTTCTTCGTCATTGGTGACATCGCATGGAATGATCAGTGAATTTGCACCGTCAAGCGTTTCCGCAAGATCACGGACGCTTTTTTCCAATCTCTCTCCTGCATATGTAAAAACCAGGCTGGCTCCTGCTTCATGAAGTGAGCGGGCAATCCCCCAGGCGATACTGCGTTTATTGGCAACTCCCATAACAACATAAGTTTTTCCAGCCAATGATAAGCCCATTCTAAAATCCTCCTATTAATACAAGTTATTAATACCTAGTACTAATTCTAATACATTTTGAAAAAAATGAAAAGAAACATTGCACTATGGTTTGAGTCAAGCATTTGTTGGCGGAATTTATTTCCACCTAAAACGTGTAAGCGGATTCATG
>NZ_PGVC01000057.1:0-1209 GCF_002860225.1 Bacillus sp. V33-4 | reverse complement strand
AACGTTGTCTAGGGAAGGAGCCCTGCTTCGTTCACAAGTTTAAAGGAGGTAAGAGTGAGTGAATGCTGGAAAACTGGCTAACTACACCGATGTAAAAGCTCGAGAACTCTGGAAAACTTTATATCTTTGCGCCAAGGAAAACCCTACTAGGCGATTTCATGCGTTGTATGATAAGGTCTATCGACCTGATATCCTTGCGGAAGCATGGAAAAGAGTCAAGAGTAAGAAAGGAAGCGGCGGAATTGATGGGCAAACCATAGAAAAGATTGTCCATGAATACGGGGAAAGAGAGTTCTTAAATGAACTATATCTGGAACTAAAAGAGAAACGTTTCCGACCCCAGCCTGTTCGAAGAACATATATCCCTAAAGCGAATGGGAAACAAAGACCATTAGGAATCCCCACGATCAAGGACAGAGTGGCACAAATGGCAATGAAAATGGTCATTGAACCGATCTTTGAGGCAGATTTTCAAGACTGTTCGTACGGATTCAGACCAAAACGAAATGCACATCAGGCGATTGCGAAAATCAGAAAGGCAAGCAGGAAGTCCTTCTGGGTAGTAGATGTGGACATTCAAGGTTACTTCGACAATATCAATCAAGAAAAGCTGATGAAACTCATCGAGATGAGAATTAGCGACAGGAGAGTATTAAAGCTCATCCGCAAATGGTTGAAGGCAGGTGTCATGGAAGATGGCCATTTCCGTGACTCCGACACAGGAGTGCCGCAAGGAGGCGTCATTTCTCCGCTGTTATCAAACATCTACCTGAATGTACTGGATTCACTCTGGTTAAAGAAGTTCTCCCATCTGGGAGAACTCATACGCTATGCCGATGATTTCGTGATTATGTGCCACTCAAAGAAACAGGCACTGGAAAGCATTCAAGTGCTAAAAGGGATGATGACGAAACTTGATCTATCTCTGAGTATTGAAAAGTCCAGGCTTGTGAATATATGGGATGATTCTGATGGTTTTGATTTCCTGGGGCTACATCACAGAAAGTTTCCAGTCCTGAACAAGGGTGGTTCGAAAATCTATGTCATGTCGCACATTCCAACCAAGAAGGCAATGAAAAAGATGAGAAGCAACATCAAAGAGTACACGGAGAAAAGGAACAAGTTATATCTGGATATGGATGAACTTGTGAAAGGCCTTAACCGTAGACTACAAGGATTCAAGAATTATTATCTCATCTCGCCAATTGC
>NZ_PGVC01000056.1:0-35624 GCF_002860225.1 Bacillus sp. V33-4 | reverse complement strand
GACACTTACTCGGGTTGGACTTTCACCAACTAGCAATTAACGGCTTGCTGGGCACGCATAAATGAAAGAACACCATGCAATGATTGCATGGTGCCTGTTGATTTTACCTAGTTTTTCAATTTATCACGCAGTACCATTGGCAGGATACCGCCGTGACGATAGTAATCAATTTCAACTTCAGAGTCAAAGCGAACAAGCACTTCAAATGTTTTCTTGTTGCCGTCTTCATCTGTAGCTGTTACTGTCACAAAGTCACGAGGCCTTACATTTTCATCAATTTGCACATTGATTATTTCTTTACCGGTTAAGCCAAGAACTTCTGCGCTCTCTCCTTGCTTGAACTGAAGTGGAAGTACACCCATCAATACAAGGTTTGAGCGGTGAATACGCTCATAGCTTTCTGCAATAACTGTCTTGATGCCTAGCAAGTTTGTTCCTTTCGCAGCCCAGTCACGGGAAGAACCCATTCCATAGTCTTTTCCGGCAAGAACTACAAGCCCTGTTCCATCTTCTTTATATTTCATACAGGCATCGTAAATGGATGTCACTTCGCCAGTTGGCCAGTATGTTGTGAAGCCGCCTTCTGTACCAGGTGCTACCTGGTTGCGAATTCGGATATTTGCGAATGTTCCGCGCATCATCACTTCATGGTTACCACGGCGTGAACCATAGGAGTTAAAATCACGTGGTTCTACTCCTTTTTCACGAAGGTATTTTCCAGCTGGAGTATCTTTACCGATTGCACCGGCTGGTGAAATATGGTCAGTCGTCACTGAATCACCGAATTTGCCAACAATACGCAATCCTGTTAAAGGCTCCACATGACCGGCATCAGGAGTTAAGCCCTCAAAGAACGGCGGGTTTTGGATATAAGTTGATGTGTCATCAAAAGAATATAATGGTTCGTTGCTCGTTTGAATTTCGTTCCAGCGGGCATTATCGTCAAAAACATGCTCGTATTCTTTACGGAACAAATCAGGCGTAACAGTGCGCTTTACAACTTCGTTCACTTCGGCTGTTGACGGCCAAATGTCTTTGAAGAATACATCGTTGCCTTTTTGATCCTTGCCGAGTGATTCTGTTTGGAGATCAATATCGACGGTTCCCGCTAATGCATATGCCACTACAAGCGGTGGGGATGCCAGGTAATTAGCTTTCACAAGCGGGTGGATCCTTCCCTCGAAGTTTCGGTTGCCGGAAAGGACCGAACCAACAAGAAGATCGTTTTCAGCGATAGCTTTTTCAATTTCCTCACGTAACGGGCCCGAGTTTCCGATACAGGTTGTACAGCCATAACCAACGAGGTTAAAGCCAAGCTGTTCCAGGTAAGGAAGCAACCCTGAATCGCGCAAATAACCTGTAACAACTTTCGAGCCAGGTGCTAACGAAGTTTTGACGAACTTCGGAACTTCCATACCAAGCTCAACAGCTTTTTTCGCCACTAAACCAGCACCGACAAGCACATACGGATTTGAAGTGTTCGTACAGCTTGTGATGGCTGCAATAGCAACAGCGCCGGTTTTCATTTTCGTGGAATCACCATTGTGAAAATCAACGGTAATTTCTTTATTGATTTCCGTTGGCTCTAGCCCAAATCCCTGGTTTCCCTGCGGTGCGCTCAATGCTTCGTTAAAGGATTGCTTCATCATTGACAGCGGAATTAAATCCTGCGGGCGTTTTGGACCTGAAAGGTTCGCTTCAATTTCAGAAAGATTAATTTGAACTACATTTGTATATACTGGTTCTAGAGATGGATCAAAAAACAGTCCATTTTCCTTGCTGTATGTTTCGACAATTTTGATTTGTTCTTCAGAGCGTCCGGTTAAACGCATATAATCAAGAGACTCGGAATCAACCGGGAAGAATCCGCAAGTTGCTCCGTATTCCGGAGCCATGTTTGCAATCGTCGCCCGGTCAGCTAAAGGAAGTGATGTAACACCAGGACCGAAGAATTCTACAAACTTGCCTACAACCCCTTGGCTGCGGAGAACTTGGGTTACTTTTAATGCCAGGTCGGTAGCTGTTGTACCATTAGGCATTTCACCTACTAATTTCACACCAACCACTTCCGGAACCGGGAAGTAGGATGGCTGGCCAAGCATGCCTGCTTCTGCTTCTATCCCGCCAACGCCCCAACCGAGAACACCAATCCCGTTGATCATCGTCGTATGCGAGTCTGTCCCAACAAGAGTGTCCGGGAACGCTTCAAAATCTCCATCAGGCGTTTCAACTGCATGGACAACGTTTGCAAGAAATTCCAGGTTTACCTGGTGGACAATTCCGGTCGCCGGAGGAACAGCACGGTAGTTATCAAATGCTTTTTGCGCCCAGCTCAAAAATTGGTATCTTTCTGCATTCCGTTCAAATTCCAATTCCATATTAACCTGAAGGGCATCCGGAGTTCCATATTTATCGACCTGCACAGAATGGTCAATAACAAGGTCAACCGGCTTTTCCGGGTTGATTTTATCCGGGTCTCCACCCATATCTGCCATCGCTTTACGCAACGAAGCGAGGTCAACCACTGCTGGCACCCCTGTGAAATCTTGTAGAATTACGCGTGAAGGTTTAAAAGGAACATCTATTTCCTTAACTTCACTTGTTCCCCATTTAGCTAGGTTTTCAACATGTTCTTTCGTAATAACACGACCATCCAATTGGCGAAGTACTGATTCAAGCAGTACTTTAATCGAATATGGCAGCTTGGTAACTTTGCCTATTCCGGCTTTTTCAAGAGCAGTTAATTGATAATAATGATAGCGCTTCCCGCCCAATTCAAAAAATTTACGGGCATTAAAAACATCATTCTTTGCCATATATAGTATCCCTCTCTTTCGTAAACATCATATAACAAATGATATTAATTGTCGAAAAGTTTGAATTTTTTCTCCCATCCACTCTTTTCTCACAATTTTAATGTTAATACAACCTCCTGTATAAGTAAATAACAAGAAAGTTATTGTTTATGATAAGTTTTTCTTATGATTTATACGATTTTTAAAGTGTTATTGATAAAAAACTTGAACATAGCAACAACCATAAAATAATTTTCTAGTCGTTTCTTTTTCTTTATTATTGCAGGAAAGTTTTTTTGCGCATATAAACACAATAAAAGCCCGGTACATGACAGTATCGGGCTGAAATATGTGAAGGGGTTCATCAGCACGGCTATTCGCCGACCTCTACCCCTTTGATCATTTCCTCTAAATCCTGCTGGTATTTTTCCAGCTGGATGCGCTGATGCTCTGATGCCACTTCCAAGGCATTTTCAATTTGCTGGTATGCCTCATTCACTTCATTTTTTAAATGCTTTAATTGATGCCCGTAGCTTGCGCTGTCCCTGACAATATCCAAATAAAGCTCCATCGCATTTTCCATTCCCTGCTGTGCTGCTTGAAAAGCTTGTTGTTTATCTTTATGGTAAGGCATGAATGTCACTCCTGTTTTAAAAATCTGTAACGTTAAATTGTGCAATCACTATGAATTTATTCAGTATAAATCGGAGGCAATATTTCCATCCTAACAGTAGGAAGGATTGTATGAACAAAAACTTAAAGCAAACATATGCACATAAACGGTCTAAAAGGAGATCAAAACTCTCAGCCGGCTCTGCTCAGCGGATCACATAAAGTTAAACGAAAACCATTCGAGACAACAGCATCACGCACACTAATATATGTAAGTGTAAAAGGCAGACCCCGCCTGAGCTAAGACAAATCACAAAAACGAAAAAGCTCTATCCACACCCTTTTTTATTTAAGCGAATGTAAAGCTTCTATAATAAAATCTTCTTCCTCGACAGCCACCGTTCTTAAGTCTATGTAGACTTCATCCTTGTGAATTCTTGTAACGATAGCAGGTGTATAATCCATTCTGAGCTTCCGGGCAGCCTGCTCAGCCTGAATGTCTCTAAACTTCAGCACTATAGGAAATGACGGTAATAAAACATCCGGCATTGTTCCCCCGCCTACCTGGCTCACTCCGTCCACTGCTTTCGCCGAAAAAGTAGCGGTTTTTCCAAGCTTTGCAAGAAAGTGCTCGGCACGTTCCATTAATTCTTCCTTTGAGGTGAGCAAGTCCCTGATCGCAGGGATTTTTTTCATTCCCTGTTCCCCTTTTAAATAAGCGATCAGGGTCGCTTCAAGGGCTGCCAGTGTCATTTTGTCAATCCTCAACACCCTAGCGAGCTGATGCTTTTTTAAACTGTCAATGATCGTTTTTTTTCCGGCAATGATTCCTGCCTGCGGACCGCCAAGCAGCTTGTCGCCGCTGAATGAGACAATGTCTGCTCCCATCTTTAGCACTTCGCCGACAACAGGTTCTTCACCAATCCCATGTTTACGGAAATCATACAATGCTCCGCTTCCTAAATCTTCATAGAAAATAATTCCCGGTTGCTTATTTGCAAGGGCTGCCAGATCATTACTATCAACCATTTCGGTAAAACCAATGACCTTAAAATTGCTTGTATGCACTTTTAATAGCATGGCTGTATTTTCATTAATCGCTTTTTCATAATCGCTTAAATGTGTCTTATTCGTCGTTCCTACTTCAACGAGCTTGGCCCCGCTCTCTTCCATAATGGACGACACTCTAAATGAGCCGCCGATTTCGACGAGCTGACCGCGTGAAACAACGACCTCTTTTCCAGATGCCAGGGCACGCAGGATCAAAAAAACGGCTGCAGCATTATTGTTGACGATCATTGCTGCCTCTGCGCCGGTAATTTGTTTTATGAGCGATTCTGCATGGGCATGCCGGGAACCGCGCTCCCCTTCAGGCAATTTGTATTCGAGATTGGAATAATAGCGGGCAGCTTCAAGTGCATGCCGGACTGCATCTTCGCTGAGCCTTGCCCTGCCTAAATTAGTATGTAAAATCGTTCCTGTCGCATTAATGACACGCTTGATTGTATAACCTGTCTGCACTGCAAGCTCTTCAGTTAGCAGCTTGAAAAAATCATCTAAGAACGCTGATGTACCAGGAGCTGCACCTTTCCATGCTTCCTGTAATAATTGCTTCCTGATTGAGTCAACGGTTTTTTTTACGTAAGTGGACATAGTTGAAAAATCTAACCCATGCTCTTCCATCAACAGCTTAAAGCGGCTGTCATTTTGGTATTCATGAACAGGGGGAATTAAACGCAATAACTGGTTCATTTTGAAAACCCCTCCAAATCATTTTGCGCGTTAATTATACCATTTCGATATGTCCAGCACATATCAGAATGTAAGCGAATATAATATAGTAGCAAGGAGGGTCATCATCATGAATGACGAAAGCAAAGAACAACCGCTTGATTTACGGTCACTTGAAAAATGGCTCGAACAATATTTTCTGGATCCGCTCACCAATTATTTGGATGAGACGGCGTTCAGAATTGATATGTTTGAAACAGAGCAAGAGATCATTATTGAAGCACTGTTGGGTGAGTTTCCTTCCTCGCAAATTACCGTCTTTCTTGAAGATAAATCGATTATCATCTCAGCGGTTGATAGCACTTCTGCCACTCCCCAGCTGCGCCAGCGTAAGGTCACTTTTCCTTTTTCAGTTATTCATAAGCATGTCCATGCAACATTTGCTCAAGGCATAGTCGAAATTTTTTTATCAAAAAATAAGGCTGGGTCAGGCCAGAATAGATTTGTGACCCTGCCATAATCAAGAAATTTTCCGTATAATCCCTCTACAAAGAATGCCTCATATACGAGCAGAAGAGGCATTCTCTATTGATATATCTCTATTTAGTTTACATAATAAAATTATCGTATATTATATATTCATGAATTATGCCACCGAAATTTATATCAATCCATTTCAAAACCCCCATCCACAATAGATGGGGGTTAAGGCGTTATGCCTCCATTTTTTCAATGATTTCATTCGCTTTTGGGAATACTCCAGTTTCGAGCTTGGAGTAGACTTTATTGCCATTGACTGTTACTTCAAATGCTCCCCCGGAACTCGGGATCAATTCAAGCTTCCCGATGTTTGCACGGAAATGGGTAAATAGTTCTTCCGCGAGACCCGCGGCTTTAGGTGCATAGTTTCACTGCATGCAAAATTCAACGGTTAACTGATATTTATTCATGATAAATCCTCCTCATGAAGTGTGGTATTCGCGAATGAATTCGCGTTATTAGTGACATTTTAGTACAAACGTTATTTTTCCGCAATTGATGAGTTTTATAATATGCGGTGATCACAATTAAAAGGTATACTGAATATTGGAGGTGGGACAGTTGAACGAGCATGAAAAAATTCGTCTTACATCATTATCAACAAAAGCTGGTTGAGGCTGTAAAATTGGTCCTGAGGACCTGGCGCAAGTTTTGCGTCTTTTACCACAGCAAGAACCAGTTCCAGAATTGCTTGTCGGGCATGAAACCTCTGATGATGCAGGAGTTTACCGCCTGACCGATTCAATTGCTTTAATTCAAACATTAGACTACTTTACACCGATCGTCGATGATCCGTATATGTTTGGTGCAATCGCTGCTGCTAATGCGTTAAGTGACGTATATGCAATGGGCGGTGAACCGAAAACGGTACTTAACATTGTCGGATATCCGGTGAAAAAGCTAGGGGCAGATATGCTTGCGGAAATCCTTAGAGGTGCCGGAGATAAAGTGAAGGAAGCCGGAGCCGTTACGGTCGGAGGCCACTCCATTGATGACCAGGAGCCTAAATTTGGACTTTCCGTTACCGGTATTGTCCATCCGGAGCAAACCTGGAAAAATGTCGGGGCGAGGCCTGGCGATGTTCTCGTGCTAACAAAACCAATCGGTGCCGGAATTTTAACTACAGGCATTAAAAGAGGAAAAGTTACCGCGGAACAAGAACGGAAGGTAACTGAAACAATGGCGATGCTTAACCGCACTGCCGCATCGCTGCTAAAACCGTTCCAGCCTCATGCTGTTACCGATGTAACCGGATTTGGCCTGCTCGGCCACGGCAGCGAAATGGCCGGGGGTAGCGGCGTCAGCTTCGAAATTACTCTATCTGATGTTCCTGTCCTTGACGGTACGTTTGAGCTCGCCGAACAAGGAGTCGTTCCCGGCGGTTCAAAGTCTAACCATGAATGGCTCAGTGACAATGCCGAATATGCGGATATTTCGTTGGAGGAACAGCTTGTCCTTTGTGATGCGATTACTTCTGGTGGCCTGCTTGTTTCGCTCGGAGCAGACGAAGCCAAAGCCTATGTTAAATCGCTGCAAGAAAATGGCCTCACTGATGCTGTGATCATTGGACGCGTAATTGAAAAACAAGACAAGATGATCTACGTAAAAAGGTGAAATCGATTCTGATTTCACCTTTTTTACGGTGCACCCCTGCAGGGCGCGCCATTAAAACAACGCGTCCAAAATAGGGCGGGTTGGCTAAGCTATGATTGCTTTACAGCTAATTGCTGCAGCATATCCTCTGTCATTTTTGCCAGGTCAAATTCTGTTGTAAAGCCCCACTCTTCTGTAGCTGCTGTTGCATCGATTGAATTTGGCCAGCTGTCCGCAATCCTCTGGCGATCAGGATCAACCTGGTAATGAAGCTTAAACTCAGGGATAGCTTTGCGGATCTCCGCCGCAATCTCCTCCGGCTCAAAGCTCATCGCTGTCACATTAAAGGAATTGCGGTGTTTAAGACGGGCTGGATCAGCTTCCATCAATTCAATAATCGCGTTCAGTGCATCGGGCATATACATCATGTCCATATAAGTGCCTTGAGCAATATAACAGGTGTAGCGTTTGTGCTTGACCGCTTCGTAATAAATTTCGACCGCATAATCCGTTGTGCCTCCACCCGGAGGGGTGACATACGAAATAAGGCCTGGAAAACGAAGCCCTCTAGTATCAACACCAAATTTATAAAAATAATAGTCAGCCAGCAATTCACCTGCTACTTTATTGACACCATACATCGTAGTTGGACGTTGCAGCGTGTCTTGCGGCGTGTTATCTTTTGGTGTTGTCGGCCCAAAAGCGCCAATTGAACTAGGTGTAAAGAATTTACAATTTAAATCCCTGGCAGTTTCAAGGGCATTCATTAAACCGCCCATATTCAAATTCCAGGCAAAGACCGGATTTGCTTCAGCAGTAGCTGACAACACCGCCGCCATGTGAATGATCGTATCTGCACGGTATTTTTTTGCTGTTGCAAGCAGTGCATTTCCGTTTGTCACATCCAATATTTCAAAAGGGCCGCTTTCGGCTGCCTCGCAGTCTGTCTTGCGGATGTCAGTGGTGACAACATGATCTGCTCCGTATATACTTCGAAGCTTTACCGCCAATTCAGAACCGATTTGGCCTAAAGCTCCGGTAATTAAAATATTTTTCATATCGTGTCCCCCAACTCTATCTGGTCTCGTGTCGATTGCCGAATCAGCGCTAAATCATTCCCATTTCTTTACCGATCTTTTCATAGATTGACAGAGCTTGATCGAGCATTTCTTTTGTGTGGGCAGCTGATGGCATATTGCGGACTCTGCCTGTTCCTTTTGGAACCGTTGGGAAGACAATCGCTTTTGCGTACACTCCTTCATCATTCAATCTTTTGCTAAACAACTGGGTTTTCACTTCATCGCCAATGATGCATGGAGTAATCGGTGTTTCACTAGCGCCAATATCAAAACCAAGTTCTTTCAAGCCGGTTTTTAGATAATTGGCATTATCCCATAGGCGTTTATTTAATTCAGTGCTTTCCATTAATATTTCAATTGACCTGATTGACGCTGCCACATCCGCAGGTGTTAATGACGTTGAGAACAGGAATGGGCGGCTCCGGACCTTTAACCAATCGATTAACTCTTTTTTGCCTGTGACATAGCCGCCCACCACTCCAATCGCTTTTGAGAGCGTGCCAATTTGAAAATCAATTTTCTCGGAGAGGCCGAAATGCTTGACGGTCCCTGCCCCTTCACCAAGCACTCCTGAGCCATGTGCATCGTCAACATAGGTAATCAGATCAAATTCTGCGGCGATTTCAACAATTTCCGGAAGCTTTGCGATATCCCCGTCCATTGAAAAAACTCCGTCCGTAATCACCATCACTTTATTGTACTGGCCTGATTCGATTGCATCTTTCGCCCTTAAACGCAAGTCTTCCATATCGGAATGACGGTAGCGGATAATTTTTGCCCGTGATAAACGGCATCCGTCAATAATCGAGGCATGGTTTAGCTCATCTGACAAAATCGCATCATTTTTGTCCATAACCGCTGATATTGCTGCCATGTTACAATTGAAGCCGGATTGATAGGCAATCGCTGCTTCTGTATGCTTGAATTGCGCGAGCTTTTCTTCAAGTTCGACATGCAATTTCAGTGTTCCATTGATCGTTCGGACCGCCCCGGCCCCCACGCCAAATTGCTCGACTGCTTTAAATGCCGCATCCTTTAATCTTTGGTCCGTAGCAAGGCCGAGGTAATTGTTTGAAGAAAGGTTGACGAGCTCTTTACCAGCAATCTTAATCAATGGACCGTTCGGGCTTTCAAGCGGATCGATGATATTGTATAGTCCCTTTTCCTTTAAGTCCTCAAGATTTTTTCTTAAAAAATGATTTAATACACTGCTTGACATTTAAAATCCTCCCACCTGAGTTTTGTCAATTCAAAACAAACAACTGTCTTTTCCATACGTACATTAACATAGATTTAAAAGTTGATATAAAAGGCTTATCCACTATTAATTTAACATATTTACTAACATTGTACATTTAATAAGGACAGTTAGAAAGGGTTATTTTATTCTTTTTTCAAGCCAATTCAAAACTTCTATTGACAGCCATATGCAAGCTTCTTTTGATAAGGGCCAGAGGAAATTTCTTTTGTTTGAGAAAGGGTAAATAACTCGAGGGGTATATCTTCTGAGCGTGAATACGCGTTCTCTTTATGTACAGTAAAGGAGTTTATGAAATTCATTCAAATCAATGTCCTCATCGATTTAAAACCAGGCCTTGCCCAAACGCTCAATTCCTTCCCTGATTTCCATCTCTGTTAATCCGCCAAACCCAAGCATGACGAGGGACTTCGGACAATCGCCGCGATTAATCCAAAACTTTTCAGGCGAGTGAATTAGTACTTCTTGTTGCAGTCCCCGTTCCTTTAAATCCATAAAGTCACGATTATCGACATTTATCAGAAGATGTAAGCCCGCTTTTTGTCCGATCATTTCGATTCGATTACCCATGTATAAATTAATTGAGGCTGTCAGCATTCTGTGTTTCTGCTGGTATACTTTCCTCATTTTCCGGATATGCCGTTCAAAATCGCCTTGCTTCATAAAAAGCTCGAGGCCGTTTTGGATCAGCGGCGGAGAAGACTGGTTGTAATTGGCGAGCTTTGTTTTAAACAGGGATGAAAGTTGCTGCGGCAGAATGATATAGCTAAGCCTTGCCCCGGGCATAAATGCTTTTGAAAAAGTTCCTAAATAGATGACTTTATCATCATAATCCATTGCTTTTAATGGCGGGATCGGTTGGCTTGAATAACGGAATTCGCTGTCATAATCGTCTTCAATTATAAACCGCTCCCCTGATTCGGCCCACTGCAGCAGTTTTTTTCGCTTTTGAATTGATAACACCATTCCGAGTGGAAACTGATGGGCCGGTGTCACGTAAACAAGATTCGCGCCAGTATTTTCGAGTTCACCGATATTGATGCCATCTTCTTCGAGTGTCACAGGTGAAAGGCTGCAGCCAAGGTTTGCAAATACAGTTCTAACCCCATCATAGCCGGGATTTTCAAACGCAACTCTTTGTCCTGACAGGGACAAAAGCTGGCAAAGTGTACTGATTGCAGGCTGTGTACCCGCCGTAATCACGATTTGCCCCGGGCTGCATGAAATTCCCCGCGATTGGTTCAAATATTTCGCCAGTTCCTCTCTTAAAGCAAGGCTCCCCTGTCTCTCACCATATAAAAGAAGATCAGCTCTGCCCGTTGACAAGGCCTCATTAATCGACCTCTTCCACTTCTTTATCGGAAAGCTTTCAACTGCGATATCACCATACTCAAAGTTATATCGTACGGTTGCTTCATTCACGACTGAAAAATCGTCTTCGTGTTTAATACTCTGTGTGGCCAGCCCTATTTCTTCTTGCGGGGAAACCCAGATCCCGCTTTTCGCCCTGCTTTCCAAATACCCTTCAGCAACCAGCTGTTGGTAAGCCGTTTCAATCGTCGTTTTACTGACGCGTAAATGGATTGCCAATTGGCGAATCGGGGGCATTTTTACTCCCGCAACAAGACTGCCCGCTTCGATCTCCTTTTTTATATAAGAATAAAGCTGGAAATAAAGGGGCTGTTTTAAATTCTTGTTCAGAAAAACAATAAAGTCCATTTCTCTTCCCCCTAATCTGACCTTTTTATATTATTCAAATCTGACACTTTTAAAGGGGTCAATAACCTATTAAAATCATACTATCATAATAAAGCTTGAAGGGAAGCGAGAAAATGAATCATATGAGACAGCAAAAACTAGCGGTGCAAGACGAAGGAAAAAGCAATGAATTTTTATTGAAGAGCCGAATTGGCTACTTGGGATTAAGTGATGGCCAAACTCCATATGTCATTCCACTTAACTTTATCTGGCATGAACAAGCTATTTATTTTCATGGGGCTTCTGAGGGCAGGAAAATTACGATTATAAACAACAACCCGCTTGCCTGTTTCAACGTCTGTGAAGAATATGGAACAATGGTGGATCCTGTACCAGCCAAAACGGACACAGCTTATTTTAGTGTGGTTATACAGGGGAAATTGTCAAAGGTAACCGGTCCAGCCGCAGCTACGGCCGTCATGCAGTGCATGCTTCAAAAATATGTCCCCAACTATTATGACCAGCCGCTTGCCGAGGCTCATGTTGTAAAATATCGTTCATCTTTAGGCAGCAAGACAGCGATTTATAAACTTGAACCGGACTTTGTGTCGGCAAAAGCAAATCCATTGAATGAAGATCTGCGGTTTTATCCAGGAAGAAGCGTCCAAAACGACAGCTAAACTGTATAATTTTTCAATCTGAGGCAAAGGTCTAGTGTTCTCACTGATTGTTTAGTATGATTGACATTGAATGATTTTTTTAAAAAGTGAGGCTAGACGAAGAAATGAGCTTATTGACTGTAGATAAATTGAGTCATACATTCGGAGACCGGACCTTGTTTAAGGATGTCTCCTTTCGATTATTGGCAGAGGATCATGTAGGTTTAGTGGGAGCGAACGGTGTTGGCAAATCCACTTTAATGAATATAATCACAGCGCAATTGATTCACGATTCAGGAAAGGTAGAATGGACTCCCGGCGTCCAATACGGATATTTGGACCAGCATACGATACTGACTCCGGGCCGTACGATCCGTGAAGTACTGCGTGATGCCTTTCTTCCGCTCTTTCAAAAAGAACAGGAATTAAACGAAGTCACCGCAAAAATGGCAGATGCTTCACCGGAAGAGCTGGAAATTCTGCTTGAAAAAATGGGTGAAATCCAGGATGAGCTTGATGCTGGCGGGTTTTATTCATTGGAAATAAAAATTGAAGAAGCGGCGCGCGGGCTTGGCCTCGATGCTATCGGAATCGACCGCGATGTTTCGGCACTGAGCGGTGGGCAGCGAACAAAGGTGTTGCTTGCAAAGCTATTGCTTGAGCAGCCGAAGGTCCTATTGCTTGATGAACCGACCAACTATTTGGATGTTGAGCATATCCGCTGGCTCACCGGTTATTTAAAGGAATACCCACACGCTTTCTTGTTAATCTCCCATGATACCGAGTTCATGAATCAAGTTTCCAACGTTATTTTTCATCTCGAATTCTCGAAACTAAGCCGATATACGGCGACCTATGAAAAATTTCTTGAGCTGGCTGAAATCAACAAAAACCAGCATCTCAATGCTTACGAAAAGCAGCAGGATTTCATTAAGAAACAAGAGGATTTTATCTCAAAAAATAAAGCGCGCTATTCGACAACAGGGCGCGCGAAAAGCCGCCAAAAACAACTTGACCGTCTCGAACGAATTGACCGCCCCGAAACGGCAGTTAAACCGACATTCGAATTTAAAGAAGCGCGCGGCAGCAGCAGATATGTATTTGAAGGGACCGATTTTGAAATTGGCTACAGCCATCCCCTGCTTCCCAAAATGTCGATGACAATTGAACGCGGTGATAAAATTGCGATTGTCGGCTGCAATGGTGTCGGCAAGTCGACGCTTTTAAAAACGATGCTCGGAAAAATTGAACCATTGAGCGGCAAAATTGAGCAGGGAGACTTTCTGTTTCCCTCTTATTTTGAGCAGGAAGTGAAAGCCGAAAACTTGACCCCAATCGATGATGTCTGGACTGAATTTCCTGGGTTGGACCAGCATCAGGTCCGGGCGGCTCTCGCCCGCTGCGGTTTGAAAAACGAGCATATTTCCCGCCCTCTAAATCAGCTGAGCGGTGGCGAACAGGCGAAAGTAAGGTTATGTAAGCTGCTCATGCACGAAAGCAATTGGCTATTGTTTGACGAGCCAACCAACCACCTGGATATTACGGCGAAAGCAGAATTAAAACGCGCTCTGCAAGCCTATAAAGGCACAGTTGTTTTAGTTTGCCATGAGCCCGATTTTTATGAGGATTGGGTGACAAAGGTTTGGGATGTCGAAGAATGGTCCCAGCAGGTCAGCAAAGCTTAGCTTACAACCAATCATTCCCCTCCTGTTTCACAAGGAGGGGTTTCAATTTTGCTGTTAAAACAGAACTAATGTGAAAAAAGTCACAGTACAATCCCGGAAAGTAGTAACAATCTTTTATAAAATAATTTTTCATTAATTTTGAGGTGAGTTGATTGAGAAAATGGATAGTGTTACTGTTATCGACTTTTTTATTGGCGGCTTGTTCAAGCAACGGCTCAGAGCAAACGACGGAGGACGTATTCAAGATTGGGGCAATTCCTGACCAGAGTGCCGCTGATTTGAATCGGAGCATGGAAGAAACGGCGAAATATTTACATGACGAAACAGGATTGAAAGTAAAATACGTCCCTTCGGTCGACTACGCCGCCCTCGTGACGGCATTTGAACGCGGAGAAATCCACCTTGCCTGGTTCGGCGGCCTTACTGGTGTCCAGGCCCGCAGCCTTGTTCCCGAATCTGAAGCAATTGCCCAACGCCCGATCGACGAGCAGTTTCACTCAGTGTTTATTGCCCAAAAAGGTTTGAATCTACAAAGCCTCGAAGACTTAAAGTCTTTAAGCTTTACATTTGGCAGTGAGAGTTCCACTTCAGGGCACTTAATGCCGCGCTATTATTTAATGGAAGCGGGAATCGACCCGAACACCGATTTCGACGGAGAACCGAACTTTTCCGGTTCGCATGACAAAACATACAAACTGGTCGAATCTGGGTCCTTCCAGGCTGGAGCTTTAAATGAAGCAGTGTGGACAAGTGCAGTTAAGGAAAACAAGGTTGATACGAGCAAAGTTGACGTTTTTTATACGACTCCCGCTTATTATGATTATAATTGGACGGTTAACGATGTAGACGATCAATTTGGTAAAGGTACGAAAGAAAAAATAACAAATGCTCTTCTTTCAATGGATGAAGAGCAGAAAGAGATTCTTGATCTGTTCTTTACCGATCGATTTATTAAAACAGAAAGCGCCAATTACAAGGCAATCGAAGAAGTTGCCAAAGAATTGGAGATCATCAAGTAGGTGAAGAAAAATGCAATCCGAGACAGTCATCAAGACGAATCAACTCGCCAAAAGCTATGATGGAAAAACGGTATTATCTGACCTATCACTCTCTGTTACGCGCGGAGAGCTGGTCGCCGTCATCGGACCGAGCGGTGCAGGAAAAACAACCTTGCTCAATTTATTAGCTCTGATTGAGGATCCTGACGGCGGAACCCTTTTAATTGACGGACAAGCTCCAAGTAAAATCAAAGGCCGCAAACAAAGAGCGAAAAAAATCGGCGTCATTCGCCAGCAGTTTGACCTTGTTAACGAACTGGCGGTCATTCATAACACGCTCGCGGGCAAATTGGCCGAATGGGGCTTCTTTAAATCGCTGTTTTCACTCGTTTTTCCTCGAGAAAAAAACCTGGCTAAACAGGCATTAACAAGAGTCGGGCTGCTTGATAAAATGTTTACCCGGACCTCAAAGCTTTCCGGCGGGGAGCAGCAGCGTGTGGCTATGGCGAGGCTGCTCCTGCAAAAACCGGAGATCATCTTGGCGGATGAACCGGTTGCGTCGCTCGACCCGGCTCGCGCCGAAGATGTCCTTTCCATGCTGACAAGCCTTGTCCGGGAAGAACAGCAAACACTGGTGAGCAGTCTCCATTCAGTCGACTATGCCCGAAAATATTTCACCAGGATTATCGGAATCCGTAAAGGGCAGATTCTTTTTGATCGGCCGGCATCTGCAGTAACCGATGCTGAATTAAAGAGCCTTTATGAAATAAAGGAGCTGAGCTGATGCGAAAAATGATTGACAGCTTGCAATTTCATAAAAAGCTGCTGCTTACGCTTCTGCTCAGCTTTATTTTTATTTTGAGCCTGACTGGAGTCAATTGGAATGAAGAGCTCGTTCATCATGGCGGGGCCGCAACATTGGCCCAGCTTTTTGAATCCCTGCTTCAGCCTGACCTATCACCTCGGATATTATTATTGGGGATTTCTTCAACCGGAATAACGCTTGCATATGCAGTAGCGGGGATGACGCTTGCGATTCTTCTCGCTTTTTTGTTTGGAATTTTCGCGTCAGGAGTTCTATCGGACGGCAAAAAGCTGGCTTTCCTTTCAAATGGCTTTTTCAGAGGCATTCTTGGTTTTATGAGGGCGATTCATGAACTGATTTGGGCATGGTTATTTGTTGCGGCCTTTGGCTTGACCCCGTTCAGTGCGATTTTTGCCCTGGCGATTCCTTATGGCGGGATCCTTGGCAAAATCTTTGCTGATATGTTGAATGACGTGCCGCAAAAACCAATCGAAGCACTGAAAGCTGCAGGTGCCTCCAAGCTCCAATGCCTGCTTTATGGTTACTTCCCTGCCGTGCGCTCAAACATGATCAGCTATACGATGTACCGGTTCGAATGTGCGATCCGGTCATCAGCGATTATGAGCTTTGTCGGCCTTGGCGGATTAGGATACCAACTCCAATTATCTCTAGACGATCTAAACTATTCCGAAGTTTGGACGTTTATGTTTTTCCTAATCGCGATTGTTGTGCTAGTTGATCTTTGGAGCAACCAGATCAGGAACAGCTTCTTGGATGATAAAGCACGACCTTATCAAGGGAAGATTTCGCTGCTTTTTGCCGCTCTGCTCATGATAGGCTCATGGTTATTTATCACAGTTGTCGAAAAGGCTAGTTTAATTGGGCTTTTCACTGAAAAGAATCTAAACCATGCGGTACAGTTTGTAAGAGGATTGATGGGAATCGGTGAAGAACTTCCTGCCTTTGCAAGCTGGGAAAGCTGGAGCGATGCATTGGCGTTAACCTTTGACACGTTCATGATGAGCATCATGGCGATTGGCTTTGCGACCATCGCCATGTTTTTGACCGTGATCCCGGCTGCAAGCAAAATCGCGAATGGATCACTCACGATGAATAAAGGCTGGTATGGAAGGGTATTCTTTGTGATTGTCCGCAGCATCTATATTTTTAGCAGAGCGGTACCGGAACTTGTTTGGGCAATGATCATTATTTTTATATTTAAACCCGGTATCCTTCCTGGAGCGATCGCGCTTGCTCTCCATAACTTTGGCATTCTTGGCAAATTATGTGCCGAGGTCATTGAGGACATTGACACTGGGCCAATCCGCAATCTCAGCTTAAGCGGAGCGAGCCGCAGCCAGCTTTTCATCTACGGAATCATACCAGCTGTGATGCCGAAATTTCTTACCTTTATCCTCTATCGCTGGGAAGTGATTATGCGGACCACCATCATCGTCGGCTTTGTCGGTGCAGGCGGCCTTGGCCAGCAATTTAAAATGAGCATGAGTTATTTCCATTACTCGGACATTACTTTGATCATTTTTTGTTACCTAATATTAGTTTTTATCGCAGATTCCGTTTCAGAGCTAATGCGGAAAGCAGCAAAATAAGCTAATGTGGCATTCGAAGATGGATGTTGGTCACGTATCTGTGTAAACTTTGCTTCGAACGGCCATCTTATCCGCGAAAAATTTCATATATCCGCGATTTTTCCCAATATATCCGCGAAAATGATTGATATATCCGCGAAAATGGTTGATATACCCGCGAAAATGATATATCCGCGGAAATCTTGATATATCCGCGGAAATGGTTGATATATCCGCGATAATCTTGATATATCCGCGAAAAATTTCATATATCCGCGAAAAGCAAAATCCCGGACCGCGCTCCGGGATTTTGCTTTTTTAATATGCTTCGATACATACACATACCTATTCTAAAGATTGCTATCGATGTTTATTCCTGAATCCACGAAAACATATAATTTTCATCTTCAATCGCGGTCGCCTTTTTTACAACCTTCAATGGCTTAAACGTATCAATCATCACGGCGAGTTCAAGCGTCTCCTTTTTGCCGATGCTTGCTTCCGTTTTTCCTGGATGGGGTCCGTGCGGTATTCCGCTTGGATGTAGGGTAATCGATCCTTCCTTGATCCCTTTTCTGCTCATGAAATTGCCGGCGACGTAATAAAGAAGCTCATCGCTATTTACATTGCTGTGATAATAAGGAGCCGGTATCGCTTCAGGATGGTAATCGTAAAGCCGCGGGACAAATGAGCAGACGACAAAATTATCACCTTCAAATGTTTGGTGAACGGGCGGCGGCTGATGGATCCGGCCGGTTATCGGCTCAAAATCGCTGATGTTAAAAGCCCACGGGTACAAGTATCCGTCCCAGCCGACTACATCAAGCGGATGATGGTAGAGCAGATGGGCATGAAGATAGCCGCGCGATTTTGTCATAACTCGATACTCGCCGCGGTCATCATGCGTTTCGAGCACTTCCGGCCCGCGGATATCCCGCTCGCAAAACGGACTGTGTTCAAGCAGTTGTCCATATTCATTGCGGTACCGTCGCGGCGTCGTAATTTCGCTGAATGACTCGACCAATAAAATTTTTGTTTCCTGGCCTGCGTCCGGGACCAGCCGATATATCGTTCCAATCGGAATCACGACATAATCCCCCGGGCGATAAGTAATCGTTCCAAACATCGTCTCCAATTTACCGGAACCATAATGAATATAAAGCATTTCATCGCCATCACCATTTCGATAAAAGCTTTCCATCGGCTTTGAGACGTTAATGGCGCCAATCAACAAATCGTCGTTTCCCAATAAATAGTGTCGACCCGTTAATGCGTCACTGCTTTCTTCCAATTTATCTGTATAAAAATGACGATGGCTTAAAGGATGATCCTCTTCGTATTCAGGCAAATACTTGCCGGCCAGCTCTGACTTTGCCACTTCGGTTGGCATGTAGTGGTGATACAGAATCGATTGGGTTCCGGAAAACCCTTTTGTGCCCATCACCTGCTCCCTGAAGAGCGAGCCATCTTCTTTTTTAAAAATGGTATGCCGCTTTGCCGGAATTGTACCCATTTTACGGTAATACATTGTCATCCATCTCCCCCTGATCCGCAATTATATTTCTTAATACGCCGAGCCCCGTTATTTCGAGGGCTACCTCATCTCCGGGCTCAAGCCAGCGGTGGACCTCTTGGCCGAGCTCAAGCAGGCAGCCGCTTCCAACCGTCCCGGAACCGATCACCTCTCCTGCATACAGTGCCACACTGTCAGATGCCCTATGAATCAGTTCGGGAAAAGAAAAATAAAGTTCCTTCATATTCCCTTTTGACAATTCCCTGCCGTTGACGGTCGCTTTCATCTTGAGGTTATAGTTTTTTGCCAGTCTATATGGTTCCAATTCATCCCTTGTCACGATATAAGGCCCAAGTGAGGTCGCGAAATCCTTTCCTTTCGCAGGTCCAAGTCCAACTTTCATTTCCTGGCGCTGCAGATCCCGGGCGCTCCAATCGTTCATGATGCAGTAGCCAAAAATATGTTCCTCTGCTTCCTCAGGCTTAATATTTTTTCCGCCTATCCCAATCACACAGGCGATTTCAAGCTCATAATCGAGCCATTGGCATTTCGCAGGCTTATGGACCGGCTCATCCGGGCCGATAACGGCAAGATGGTTGGAAAAGTAAAACACGGGAATCTCGTACCACTCAGGAATCATCTCAAGACCGCGGTTGTGCCTTGCATTTTTTACATGGTCTTCAAAAGCATAGAAATCGCGAACGCTGCATGGATTCGGCAGAGGCGCTTTTAGTGCAACTTCGCCGAGTGGGTATGTTCCCCAATCGGTTTTTGTGAAGATTGGAAGGGAACGTACATGGTCCATGAAAAGGGAATGGTCCTGAATGAAATCCAGCATATTATTTGGAAGCACACCATTGGAAACCTCATGCATATCGACAACCAGATCTTCTCCCTGCAGCCACCCTGCCCCGACTGCACCATCTTTCTTTTTAAAGGTCACAAATTTCATTCATGTCACCTACTCCCTTTTCCGGATCAGTTCAAACGTCTCTGCAAGTGGCTTCGTATAAATATTGCCGGCCATTCGACCGATTGGGTTTAGCTTATCTGTGCGAATCCGCCCTTTTTCATAAAGTTCGTCAGCTACGCCGACGTGGATCACTTCTCCAATGACAAGGCTGCCGGCTCCTGGCAGCTCTCCAAAATGAAGCAATTGATGGAGCCGGCATTCCATATGAACTTTACTTTCTTTGACGCGGGGCGGCCTGACTGAAAAGCTCGCTTCCTTTGTCAGTTTGGCTGCAATGAATTCGTCGACTTCGGAAGAGAATTCTGTCGCGCAATCATTCATTTGCACGGCCATTTCTTCACTGACAATATTGATCACGAACTGCTTCGTTTCTTCAATATTTACGAGTGTATCCTTTTTCTCTCCATCCGCGCCACGCCTCATCGGCGAAAAGCATATCAGCATCGGCTCGGCACTGATTGCGGTGAAAAAACTGAACGGCGCCAAATTGGCGATTCCTTCTTCACTTACCGTTGAGACAAAAGCAATTGGCCGCGGCAAGATTGAACCGATCAGCAGCTTATACGCTTCCTTCCAGTCGAGATTTCCGGGCATTAACTCCATGTCAGCCTGCCCCCAGTCCTGATATGATACTCAAAACATGTTGATTATCTTCCCGGGTTCCAATCGTCATTCTGAAAGCCTCAACGTTCCCCCCAACGTGAACAGGCCGGACGCTGATGCCATTTTCCAGTAGCGTCATGGCGACATTTGCGCCGCGTTCGCTTCTATAAAAAAACAAGAAATTTGTCTCTGACGGGTAGGTTAAAAATCCTGACTTTTCAAGCTCAGTGCGAACAAAGTCTCGCTCGATCCGATTTTTTTCTTTGCTGTCGCTGATAAAAGCTTGATCTTCCAAAGCAGCACAAGCAGCTATCTGGGCAAGCCCATTCACATTAAAAACATCCTTGACCTTTTTCAGCTGAGCTGCGGTCCCGGAATCCATCAAGCCGTAGCCGACCCTGAGTGCAGCAAGCCCGTAAATTTTTGAAAATGTCCTTAAAATAACTAAATTCGGAAAAACATCGAGAAGCGGAACAGTCTCTAAAAATTCCTGTTCTGAAACATATTCATAATACGCTTCATCCAAGACAATCAGTATATGTGCCGGGATGTTTTCGATAAAATCAAGCAATTCATCTTTTTTTACAATCGTGCCGGTTGGGTTGTTTGGATTGCATATGAATACCATCTTGGTACGTTCCGTGCAAGCCTTTATCATCGCTTGTAAATCATGGACACCATCCAACAGGGGAACTTGAACGGGTCTGCCCCCTTCGATCGCTACATTTGTAAAATACCTCGGGAACGTCAGATCAGCCATGACGGCTTCATCACCATTATTTATGTAAGCTCTTGTTAACAGGCGAATCATCTCTTCAGATCCATTTCCAACCACGATATTGTTTGTGGAAATGCTGTAGAGGCTTGCAAGTTTGCCAGTCAGTGTAGCCACCAAGCCGTCTGGATAATAATTGAGCGTCTGCAAGCCTGTCGTTATCGCGGCAGGCACAGCGGCTGAGCAGCCGTATACGTTTTCATTATCCGCCATTTTTCTTAATCTGCTTAGCCGATACTGTTCAATCACTTCTTTTTCCGATTTACCAAGCATATAAGGGGCAATGCTTTCAATTTGCGGGCGGATTTTTACTTTGTTCATAAGTGCACCTCTTTAAAAAAAGGGGGATTTCTCTCCCCCGCTATTATTTTTATAAATTTCCGCGTTTTGCCTGCTCGCGTTCAATCGATTCAAACAATGCCTTAAAGTTGCCTTCGCCAAAACCGCGGGCTCCTTTTCGCTGGATAATTTCGATAAATAATGTCGGTCTGTCGACGATCGGTTTTGTAAAGATCTGCAGCAAGTAGCCTTCATCATCGCGATCGACGAGAATATTAAACTCCCTCAGCTTATCAATCTCCTCATCTATTTTTCCGACTCGTTCTGTCAACATCTCATAATAGGAGTCAGGGGTTGACAGGAATTCCACACCATTGTTGCGGAGAACGCGGACGGTCTCGACGATGTCCTCTGTTAAAATCGCCAGGTGCTGGACGCCCGGCCCATTATAAAACTCGAGGTACTCTTGAATTTGCGATTTTCTTTTTCCTTCTGCCGGCTCATTAATCGGAAACTTAATGCGGCCGCCGTTGTGCATCACTTTTGACATAAGTGCCGAGTATTCCGTACTGATGTCCTTATCGGTAAAATGCGTCATTTCCTTAAAGCCCATCACATTGGCATAATAGCTAACCCACTCTTCCATTCGCTCGACATTTCCGACAACATGGTCAATCCCGATGAAACCCGCATCCTCAAACGGAGTTTTCGTTTCATATCGCTCATAGCCGGGTATAAACACACCGTGATAGTCATTACGCTCAACAAGCGTGTGAATTGTATCGCCATATGTACCGATCACGGCTTTTTTAACAATCCCGTCTTCATCTTTAAGTTCATATGGAGGAGTGATTTCGATCGCCCCGCGTGAGACCGCCTCGCTGTAGGCCTTTTCAACATTATCGACCGTAAGCGCAATATCCTTTACACCATCGCCATGCTTTTTTACAAAGGAGGCAATCCGGCTGTTTTCTGTCAATGCACCTGTGATAACAAGCCTGATTTTTCGCTGCTGAAGCACATATGATACTGTTTCGCGGTTTCCAGTCTCAAGTCCTGAATAAGCAACAGGCTTAAAGCCGAATGCTGTACAGAAGTAATGGCTGGCCTGCTTGGCATTGCCTGAATAGATCTCAAGATAGTCAACCTCTTTTACCGGGAAAAAGTCTTCGATCACTGCTTGCGATTTCAATGTATTTTCTTGCATATCAAAACCTCCTGTTAAAAGTTATTAATATTCAGAATTAATAGTAAAGTATTCTTTATCTTTTTTTCAAGAGCGTCATGTAAAGCTATAATGCTTCTATGCAGTAAAGATCAACTAGCTTTTCACCTTTTCTTTCCGCTGTGGAGGTGCTAAATGAATTGCATTCCCTTTTATGGCTTCAACTGCCTCCAACAGGGCTTCATTGACGCTCGGATGCGGATAGTGCGGGAATATCAAGTCTTCATCCCTTGCCGCCATCTCCATGGCAATCGTTCCTGCTGAAATCAACTCAACTGCTCCAAAACCAAATATATGAACGCCTAGTAGAATATCGTTTTTTTTATCAAAAATTACTTTTACAAAGCCGGCGCGCTGATCGTGAATCGCCGCATACCCATTTGCTGCGAGCGGAAATTGACTTGTTACAATCTCATACCCTTCTGTTATCGCATCCGCTTCAGTCAAACCGGCAGCCGCGATCGGCGGAATCGTATGAACAATCATCGGCAGCAGGTTTAAATCAACCTCTGCAGCTTGGCCGGCAATCGTTTCCGCCGCCGTTTTTCCTTGCTTAATCGCTTTGACCGCAAGTGCCGGCCCTGCGGTAACATCACCAATCGCAAAAACATTGCTTTTCGACGTTCGGCATTGTTCATCAATATTCACATAGCCGTCCCCCTTCATCTCCACTCCTATTCTATCAAGCCCCAGTTCTTCAAGATTAGGCTTTGACGCTAAAGAAATGCACAAATGCGATCCTTGCAAATCCAAAGTTTCCTTTTCTGTTTGCAAAACGATTTTCACTTTCGCATTTTCAACAGTCACGGTTTGCAGAGCGACATCTTTGATCACTTTTATGCCGTTCTTTTTCAAAATCCGTTTTAATTCGCGATTAATTGACGCATCAAAAGAAAAATCATGTTTACGCTCTTCGAGAATAATTGTGACATCAGCGCCAAATTGTTTAAAGCTGACTGCGGTTTCAAGCGCGATATAATCGCTGCCGTAAACCAGCAGTTTTTCAGGGACGATTTGGATTGACGTGATGCTTCTTCCCGTAAAAATCCGTTCCCCGTCATATGGAATCACTTCAGGAATGACTGGAGTGCCGCCTGTTGCAATGATCGCGTTTCTGTATTGAAAAACCTCATAATGGTCGCCATTTTCGACGGCGATTCTGTCTCCTGGCAAAAAACAAGCGGAGCCGTGTACAATCTCAATTTTGTTGTCTTTACAGAGCGCCGCAACCCCGGCATGAAGCTGGTTGACCACTTTATTTTTATGATTGGTAAGCTCGGCCAAATCGAATTCAGTCTCTCCGGTACGGATTCCAAACAAGGCCGAATTGCCAATCATATGCAGTTGTGCGGCTGCCGCAGCCAGCACCTTTGACGGGATACAGCCACTGTGGAGACAGACACCGCCAAGCTTTTCCTTTTCAATGATCACAACAGACCTGCCGAGCTGCGCTGCCCGAATCGCCGCATTATATCCGCCCGGGCCGCCGCCGATGACGATCACATCACATTCTTGAACAAGTTCGCCAACTACCATTAGACCATCTCCAACACAAGCATTTTCGGATTTTCGATCAGCTCGGCTAATCGATTTGTAAAGCGGACGGCTGTTGCACCATCTGCGACACGATGGTCAAATGACATCGAAATATTCATGATCGATCGAATCGCAATTTCATCGTCACCGATGACAACCGGCATTTTCTTCGTTTTATGAAAAGAAACTAACGCTACTTCGGGGTGCTGAATGATCGGGGTCGCACCCAAGCTGCCGCCAAGAGGCCCGACATTGCTGACGGTAAAACTTCCGCCCGTTATTTCGCTTATCTTCAGTTCATTTTTAAGTGCCTTCTCTGTTAGTTCTTTTACCTCGTCATGAATCGTGCGAATCGTTTTGTTTTTGACATCGCGGATCACTGGGACAATCAAGCCATCTTCTGCATCAATCGCCAAGCCGATATGATGATCCGTTTTGATGTCGATCATTTCTGTCTCTTCATTTAAAACGGCGTTAAAGATCGGAAAATCCTTTAATGCCAGCGATAAAGCTTTGATAAAAAATGACGTCGCCGAAATATATTGCCTGGTGGTTTTTAATTCCTCGCGAAATTTGATCAGTTCAGTTACATCGATTTCTTCAAAATGGGTGCAATGCGGAATGGTATAGATAGATTGGACCATTTTTTTGGCAATTTGTTTTCGTCTGCCGCGGAATGGAATCGATTTTGCAGGTATGGCTTGCGGCCTGTCTGAGGTGTGGCTATCAAATGTAAGATTCGCTTCTTCTTTGTGCGGATGTGCTTTTAGCTTTGCATGGCGGATTACATCCTCATCGGTTATTCTTCCGCCCGGCCCCGAACCGGTAACACCCTCAATCGATACTCCTTGTTCACGCGCGATTTTCCTCGTATAAGGGGCGGCCAAAATTCGTTTCGAAAGTTTGGCCGCAGCAGCAACTGGTTGCTGCTTTTTCGCGTCTGGAAGTGCTGCAGTTTCTAAAATAAACAAGGTGGAGCCGACTTTGACCGTCTGACCTTGTTGTACGAGCAATTCCTTGACAACCCCCGCGCTTGGAGCCGGGATTTCAGCGGTCATTTTATCGGTTTGCACCTCTGCCAGTGCCTCGTCTTCTTTGACCGTATCGCCCGGCTTCACGAACAGGAAGTTGATTTCCGCTTCTGTCATCCCTTCGCCGATATCATGCAGCTTTACTTCGACCATCGTTTCCCCTCCTAAAACTTGATTACTTTTTCGATCGCCTTGATAATGCGCTGTGGGGTCGGCAAATAGTGGTCTTCAAAGCCGAAGTAAGGAACAGGAGCATCGAAACCGGTGACCCGCTCTGCCGGTGCTTTTTGATAGAGGAAAGACGTATCGTTAATGATCGAGATGATATCATTCCCAACCCCGCTCGTCGCATGTGCTTCATGAACGATTACCGTCCGGCCTGTGTTTTGGACAGACTCGGCAATGATTTCTTTATCGAGCGGATAAAGGCTCCGCAAGTCGATGACATCACATCCGACTCCTTTTCCTTCCATTTCTTTCGCCGCCTTCATTGCAACCGGAACCATTGCGCCCCAGGCAATGACAGTCACATCCGCGCCTTCCCTGAGCTTTTTTCCTTTCCCAATTTCAACCCTGTATTTACCTTCAGGGACTTCTTCGCGCACCGAGCGGTAGCTTCGCATCGGTTCTAAAAACAAGACTGGATCCGGATCCTCGATTGCGGCAATAAGCAGACCTTTCGCATCGTATGGATTGGATGGGCAGACAACTTTGATGCCTGGCATATGCGTAAACAAGGCCTCTGTGCTGTCACAATGAATTTCAGGGGCTCTAACTCCTGCTCCATATGGGGCCCTGATCACGATCGGCACGGTAAAATGCCCCATTGTCCGCATTCGCAGCCTGGTCGCATGGGTCATAATTTGCTCATAGGCCGGATAAATAAAACCAAGAAATTGAATTTCGATGACCGGCATGAACCCATTCACTGCCATCCCGATCGCCGCCCCGACAAATCCGGCTTCACTTAGTGGTGTATCCATGACCCTCTCTTCCCCGTATTTTTCCTGGAGCCCATCAGTAGCGCGGAAAACCCCGCCGTTCTTTCCGATATCTTCACCGAGAAGAATGACTTCCTCTCTTTCCTTCAGCATGATATCAAGGCCATCCGTGATCGCTTGCACCATCGTCAGCATGTTTGTTTTTATTGCCGTTGTCATGTTGGTATACCTCCGAGAAGCTTGAGATAGTCATCTTTTTGCTCTTGCAGCGTCCATGTCGGCACAGCAAAAACGTGGTCGAAAATATCGGCAGGATTTGCAGGAGGAAAAGCCTCCATTTCTTTCACTGCCTGGTCGACTTCCCGGGCAGCTTCCTCCTCAGCCTTTTTGACAAAATCCGTATCATAAAATCCTTCGTTTTTCATCCAGCATTCAAGACGCAGAATTGGGTCGTCATAACTTCTTCTTTCCTGACTCTCCTGCTGGTTACGGTATTTGGAAGGATCGTCTGCAGTTGTGTGGGGGCCGTACCGCCACGTTACTGCTTCGATCAGAGTTGGACCATCGCCATTTCTTGCCCTCTGCAGTGCTTTTAAAGTCTGAAAATAGGCCGCGAACACATCGTTGCCATTAATCCTGACTCCCGGGATATCATAGGCAAGCACTTTTTGGGCAATCGTCTTCGTATTCATTTGCTTGTCAAGCGGAACCGAAATCGCGTACTGGTTGTTTTGATTAAAAAAGACAACTGGTGCTTTACAAACGCTGGCAAAGTTGAGGCCTTCGTGAAAATCGCCTTCAGAAGTGGCTCCATCGCCAAAATAAACGATTGCTGCATTTTTCGTTCCCTTCAGTTTTTCCGCCAATGCAGCTCCGGCGGCATGGGGAAGCTGGGTGGCAATCGGAATCGCAGGCGGGAAAATTTTCTTTCCCTTTGGAGGAATACAGCCTTCATTCCGGCCATTCCAGAACAACAAAATGCTTTTTAAAGAGTGTCCAAATGTCATTGTGGCCCCATGGTCCCGATAGGTCGGGAAAAGCCAGTCCTCTTCATTCAGCGCATGGACACTGCCAACCTGGGCTGCTTCCTGCCCTTCAAATGGTGCATATGTGCCGATTCGTCCCTGCCGCTGTAAACTGACGGCTTTCCGGTCAAACGTCCTGAGCCGAATCATGTTCTGCAAAAAATCGCAGGCAAGCTCCTTTGTCAGCAATTCCTTGTATTCGGCTGAAACTACATTTCCGTCTTGATCAATCACTTCAAAAATCGGGAATTGGTTTTCCATCCTTCACACCCTCGCCGTGATTATATTTAAGATTAATACTTTAGTAATATTGTTTAATAGCGAAAAAAATTACGTCCTGACAGCCCACTTAGGACGTTTCATGTGAGAGAAAAAGCTATTTCGTCGTGTTCTCGCTTCAATTCGCTGTTCACAGAAATGGTTGGCCGCTTCTACGGTCGTAATGCCTGTTTCTGTGGAATGCTTGTAAATATTTAAAAGAGAATTATAGATTGCTTTCGTTTTTCGGAGCACGCGCTCTTTATTGGGAGTATAGAGCTCATCCGCAACCTGGATGAGGCCGCCTGCATTTACGATATAATCGGGAGCGTATAAGATCCCTTTTTCTTGAAGCATCTGCCCGTGATGGAGCTCGAGAAGCTGGTTATTCGCCGAGCCAACGACTGCTTTAACCTTCATGACCTCAATGGTTTGATCATTGACAATCCCGCCCATTGCACATGGAACAAAGACATCGGCATCCGCCGCATAAATTTCATCACTCTTGATCACTTTTAAGGCAGTGCCAAGCGATTTTGCCTTTAAGATCAATTTCGCAATCGCATTTTCGTTAATGTCAGCAACAAATAAGTCGCACCCTTCCTCCAGGAGACGTTCCGCCACCTTTAGCCCCACCTTGCCAAGACCCTGGATTGCATAACTTTTTCCGGATAAATCATCAGTTCCCCACACCGCATGATTGGTTGCCTGCAGCCCGTAAATGACTCCCTGTGCCGTCGGTACCGACGAGTCGCCGCTCCCGCCGTACACTTCATCGGCACCCACAATACAGTTCGTTTCTTTTAAAGCGTGAATAAAGTCCTCCGGGCTTGTTCCCATGTCCGTTCCTGTATAAAATCGCCCATTGAGGGACTCAACAAACTGGCCAAACGCCCTGAAAAGTTCCGGGCTTTTATCCGTTTGTGGATCACCGATAATCACTGCTTTACCGCCGCCAAAATCAACATCAGCGGCAGCACATTTATACGTCATTCCTTTTGACAGACGCAGAACATCCTCCAATGCATCATCGACAGTCCGATAAGGAAACATCCGGCAGCCGCCGAGCGCCGGCCCGAGTCTTGTGCTGTGTATAGCAATGATCGCACGCAATCCGGTCACTTCATCATTGCAAAATACAACCTGCTCGTGCTCGCAAATTTGTTCAAAGATATCCATCTGTGTTCCTCCTAAGCATAAATGATAACGCTTTCATTTTTATAGAAAATAATAACCCTCCAGTTGTGGGCTCAGGCTTGCTAAATGTCTTCAACTAACTCTCTTATTCTATCTTTTGATAAAATAACCTGGGTTACTTCTCCGATCCCGATCAGCTCCTTTTCGTTTTGGGCTGATACTTTTGTGATCACTTTATTATTTTTCAATCCAATCACCTCTGCGGTGATGGTAAGCTGTGACCCTGCCGGACTCGGGGCAAGATGCTTTGCTTTGACCTCCGATCCCATGCCTTCTTCATCTTCTTCAAGAAAGGGCAGAATAATTTGTCTTGAAGCCCACTCCATATGGTAAATCATCGTCACAGTCGAATAAGTGCGATGCACAATTTCCCCAGCAAAACGGGCATACATCTCCGGAGTAACAACAACCTTTATCGTCACCCCGTCTCCGATTCTTAAACCGGGCTTCATCCCATTCCCCCTCGCTTTTTCTCTAAAACAGATAACTATTACTCATTAAATATGTATGACGTATATTTAACGATATAATAACATTTCGTATGTTTAATAGTCAATTAATTATAAATATTTATTAAAATCTGATTTTTATTTACTTATCTAAAGCATAAGAAAAGAAAAAGGATTAAATTAGGAGCAACCGCTAATCAATCCTTTTTCTTTTCTTTTATGTGAGCAGAGCTCTGTCATTGGCCATTTTTGAACCTTTGATTCTCTGGAATTCGAGCAGCAGGCTTTCAATTGTGAGCTTTTTCTTGTCGCTTTCATCGACCTCAAGGATGATCTCACCATTATCCATCATGATCAGCCGGTTCCCTAAATCGAGAGCCTGCTGCATGTTGTGGGTCACCATTAATGTCGTCAATCCGTATCTCTCCACAATTTCTTTTGTCAAATTCGTAATCAATTCAGCCCGTGACGGATCAAGGGCGGCTGTATGCTCATCCAAAAGTAGGATCGCAGGATCGGTAAAAGTTGCCATTAGCAACGATAAAGCTTGTCGTTCCCCGCCGGAAAGCATACCCACCTTTGCATTTAACCTGTTTTCGAGGCCGAGATGCAGGGATTCGAGAACTTCACGAAAATACTCTTTCCTTTTTCTCGTCACGCCCCGCTTTAATGTTCTTGATTTATTGCGTGCATAAGCCATTGCCAGATTCTCTTCAATCGTCATGCTTGGAGCTGTTCCTGCCATTGGATCCTGAAAGACCCTGCCGATTAATTTAGCGCGCTGATATTCCGGAATCGACGTGACATTCTCCCCGTCAATATGAACCTCGCCAAGATCGGGGAGAAGAACGCCGGAAATGATATTCATTAAAGTCGACTTTCCTGCGCCATTGCTGCCGATGACCGTGACAAAATCGCCTTTGTTAAGATGCAGGTTCAAATTGTTCAGAGCGATTTTTTCATCGGGGGTGCCTTCATTGAATACCTGGTTAATCTGATTTAAGCGCAGCATTCGCCTCACCCTTCCTTTCAGCACCTACATTAAGCAGTTCGACTCGTTCTGCATGTCTTCGTTTTTTTCTTTTCCGATCACGGTAGCCTTCCATTACTTTCGGAGTGATCAATGCCAAAATGACAATCGCTGCGGTGATCAGCTTCATGTCGCCCGCTTCAAGAAACTCGACTCTCAACGCCAGGGTAACCACAATTCGATAAATAATTGCTCCGCCAATGACAGCGAGTGTTGTTCTCGCAATCGTTTTCGTTCCAAATATCGCCTCACCGATTATGACAGAAGCTAGCCCGATAATGATGATGCCAATTCCCATGCCAACGTCTGCGTATCCTCCCTGCTGGGCGATTAGCGCTCCCGAAAAAGCAACCATCGCATTCGACAAGCCAAGGCCGATAATAACCATCGCATTCGTGTTGGCAGATAAACTGCGGATCATCCTTTTATTATCACCGGTAGCTCTTAAAGCCAGGCCGATCTCCGTTTTTAAAAACCAGTCTGTGAAAAGCTTAAAAGCAAGAGTAACGATCAGCATGAACAATAAAATTCCCCATGTTCGCGGTAAGCTGCCTCCGAGCCCGACTGCAGTCAAAATCCCGTTAATAAAACCATCAAGACCGATTTCGGCGGACGACTCACTGACATTTGTCAGCGCCGTTTCCGTATTTAAGAGCGGAATATTTGATTTACCCATAATCCTCAGATTGATTGAATATAAGGCGATCATCATTAAAATACCGGACAGCAGGGCATTGATCTTCCCGAACGTATGAAGAATTCCTGTCAGGCAGCCAGCCGCAAATCCGGCAATCAGGGCGGTAAATGTGGCCATCAACGGATTTACGCCTGCGACAATCATCGTTGCAGCAACTGCTGCACCGGTTACAAAGCTGCCATCCACCGTCAAATCAGGAAAGTCAAGAATTCGAAAGGATAAATAAACACCTAAAGCCATAATCGCATAAATGATCCCCGATTCAAACGCTCCAAAAATTGCTGTAAACAATGAAAACCATCCTCTCCTTATTCACCTTCATAAAACTCTGCAATCTCTTCCCATTCCGGTTTCAATTCAAGTCCTTGTGCTTCAGCAACTTCCTTATTAATCACAAGCTTCAAACTATCAGGCAGCTCAACTGGAATCTCTGAAGGCTTTTTGTCACCTTTTAAAATCAGTGCTGCCATCAGCCCGGTTTGGTAACCAATATCATAGTATTCAAAGCCGCTCGCTGCGATGGCGCCACGCTTCATCGAATCCAATTCACCAACGAAAAGAGGAATCTTTTCATTGTTTGCGACAGTAATTACGGACTCGAGGGCAGAAACAACTGTATTGTCGGTAGGAATATAAATCGCATCGACACGTCCCACCAATGACTCGGCAGCTTGCTTTACTTCAGCCGAATTGGAAACGGATGCTTCGACTACCTCCGCATCGTTCTTTTCAGCCAACTCTTTCACTTGTGTGACCTGGACTTCGGAATTTTGTTCGCCGGAATTATAGATGACGCCTATTTTCTTGGCGCCTACTTCTTTTGTAATGAAATCAATCGTTTGCTTCGTTGCATCAGGATGATTATCGGTTGTGCCCGTAATATTTTCTCCCGGTTTATCAAACGCTTCAACAAGCCCGGCGCCAACAGGATCCGTAACAGACGTAAATAAAATCGGGATATCCTTTGTTGCATTAAGCGCGCTGACAGCACTCGGGGTTGCGTTGGCAAAAATCAAATCAACACCATCCCCGACAAAGTTGTTGGCAATCGTTTGTGGATTATTCGGGTCACCCTGTGCATTCTGGAAATCAAATTCAACATTTTCTCCTTCTTTAAAGCCTTCATCTTCAAGCGCCTTCTTAAAACCTTCGGTCGCTGCATCCAACGATGGATGTGGTGCATACTGGGTTAAACCAATTTTATACGTTTCTTTTTCTCCCCCAGCAGCAGGCTCCTTTGCTGTTTCATTGCCGCAACCTGCTAGTAAAAGCACCCCCGTTAATAGTAATGAGAAAATTTGTGCCGATTTTTTCATTTTAATCCCCCTCGTTAATAAAAATATTTTTATCCGGCTAACCTGATAAAAGAAGTAAGCCGGTTACCAAAAATATGTAATCGTTTTCAATTTAATATGATATTAACTATAGGTACCGTGAATACAACGTTATATTATCATTATTTTTCTTTATAAGTCAATAATATTCCGAAAATTAAATATAATTAAAAAACTTTTTCTAAAAAAAAAACAGCCAATAAGCTTGGCTGACCATAAATTTTATATTAAACGAGTTGCCTTGCCCTTTTTATAGCTGTTCGGGCCTCACTTACCATTCTTTCTAACAACTCCGAGACAGTCGGGATATCGTTAATTAGACCAGAAATTTGCCCGCCATTCATAAAACCGTTTGCTTCCTTGCCCTCAAGTGCCCCGATTTTATGAAATTCTTCAGATGTGAGCATATTGAATTGTTGAACCGTAATGCCCTTCTTTTCTTCAATCAAAAGTTTGCGGGCATATTCTGTGTCCATGACCCTTCTTATTTTCCCGAAAGTCCGGCCGACAATGAGCGTGTCATGATCCGCAGCTTGCAGGAGCTTTTGCTTATAATTGTCATGAAAAGGGGCTTCCTTTGTGGCAATCAACCTTGTTCCCATTTGCACCCCGCTTGCTCCAAGCGCAAGCATCGCCGCAAGACCATTGCCGTCGCCAATCCCACCAGCAGCAACAACAGGAATTTGGACATTGGCAACGATTTGTGGAATTAGCGTCAGCGTCGTCGTCTCAAGATTTGAGTTAATGCCGGCGGCCTCATAGCCTTCTGCTACAAGTATATCTGCACCAGCCTCTTCCGCTTTCCTGGCATGCTGGACAGACGCAACGACAGAAACCACTTTGATCCCATGCTCATGAAATTTTGGAATGAACGGAGTCGGATTTCCTGCGGATAAAGATACCGCATATACTCCGTGCTTGATAAGGAGCGCGCCGATTTCCTTTACATGCGGGGATACGGAAAGAGCAATATTGACCGCAAAAGGCTTTGTCGTTCTATTCTTCGTGTCGATGATAATCTTTTCGAGCTCACCCGGCTCCATCGTGCCGGCACCGATTGTGCCTAGACCGCCTGCTTCAGATACGGCCGCCGTCAACGGCGCATTGCTGATATTGCCCATGCCGCCCTGAATAATTGGATATTTAATGTTCAGGAGTGAAGTTAATTGATTCACATGAAAAACTCCTTTGTCTGATTGTCCGGTCTTGCTCATTAATCAATAATAAAAGGATGATCAAGGACATCATAATCTTCATGGCGGTTCTTTAGTTCGTTCCCTTCCTTAAAAACCGTTTCAAAAAAGCATGATGCAGGTTCGGCCAGTTCCTTATAATAATCGCTGAATAATGCAGCTGCATGGCTGCCGAGCCACCTTTCCGGCAACAACTCCTCAGGCAGTCCCGGGTCAAAGAACAAAAATTTCCGGTATTCGTGCACGAGCTTCGTTCTTTCAACAAAGCATTCGGCATCAGACATTTGCCCTTTGGAAATTTTATTTTTATCAATAATATACTTTTGGCTGTACTCGCTAATAAACTCCTGGTAGCGGTCATTAATTTCCTGCAGGTCCCAGCTTTTTTCGACTAATTTGACGTTTTCGTGGGGGCCGTCATATTCCGCTACAAAAAAGTCAACATACGGTTCAATGCCGTACTTCTCAATCAGATCGTACACTTGTTTTTCAAGATTGTTGGCGGAAATCCAGCAGCTATTGGAAATTGTCCCGAAACCACTCCACACCAACTCTTTTCTTAGTTCATCCCTAACGGCCCTGATTTCTTCCGGGATCGTGTACATCAGGATGCGCCATTTCCCGTCCCACTTTTCCGGCTTTAATTTAAAAATCCGCTTAGCAGCCTCTTCGATCCGCTTTTCACCGCGGGGTGTTAATGAATAGTAGCTTTTATTGCCGATTTTTTCGGCCTGAACCCAGCCTTGCTTGTTCATTCGTGAAATCGCCGCCCTGACAGATTGATCATTATGGCCAAATTCATGCAACAAACGGATCAGGCTTCCGGTCCAAATTTTACTTCCATAGTGGGATATGTAATCTCCATATAAGGTAAAAATCATTGATCTTGTATTCAATGTCTGTTCATCCTCATTTCATCATGCTTCTATATCGGTAAAATTCCGTCATATTGTCATTCTACAAGATTCGTGATTATTTTCAAAATATTTTATTTTTTCGAATGACTGGATAGCGCAATTCTGGATTTCAGAAACTAAATTCCGATTCATCATTCATTCCCGTCAAGATTTTCGACAATGGTGGCAATCCCCTGGCCAACGCCGACACACATCGTCGCCAGGCCATACTTAATGTTGCGCTTTTTCATTTCATAAAGGAGTGTTGTCATGATCCTTGCCCCGCTTGCGCCAAGGGGGTGTCCAAGTGATATCGCTCCGCCGTTTACATTGACAATTCGCGGATCCAGCTGCAGTTCGCTAATACAGGCCAGCGACTGGGAGGCGAACGCTTCATTCAATTCGACCAGCCCGATATCATGGATAGATAATCCTGCTCTTTGCAATGCTTTTCTGACTGCGGCAACAGGTCCCATGCCCATGACTGACGGGTGGACGCCCGCCACAGCCGAAGCAATATATTTCGCAAGCGGTCTTATTCCTTGGGCTTTTGCCCGCTCGGCAGCCATCAATAATAAAGCAGAAGCACCATCATTGACACCGGACGCATTTCCGGCTGTCACAGTTCCTCCAGGGAATAACGGTTTTAATTTTGCCAGAGCTTCGATTGTCATTCCGGGGCGTGGGTGTTCATCTTCGCTAACCTTTATCTGCCTCCCTTTTCGGTCGACAGAAACAACCGGGATCAACTCATCATTAAACCGGCCGGACTTGATAGCTGATTGTGTTCGCAACTGACTTTCCAAGGCAAATTGATCCTGTTCTTGCCGGGAAATCCCGTATTGCTTTGCGACATTTTCAGCCGTTTCCGGCATGCTCTCAGAACCGTACATGCTTTGAAGCTGCTGATTAATAAAGCGCCAGCCAATCGTCGTATCAAACAACTCGATATTGCCGCGCGGAAAATCATTTTCCGGCTTTGCAGATACATATGGGGCTCTTGTCATGCTTTCTGTCCCGCCGGCTACATAGATGTCACCCTCCCCTGTAATAATCGCCCTGGCAGCATAATTGACAGCATCCAAACCGGAACCGCACAAGCGGTTAATCGTAGTTCCAGCCACTTCTACCGGAAGGCCTGCCAATAAGGCTGACATTTTTGCAACATTACGGTTATCCTCCCCCGCCTGATTGGCATTCCCTAAGACTACTTCTTCAATATCGCCCGGATTTATGTCCGGGTGCCTGGCGGTCAAAGCTTTTATCACAATTGCCCCAAGATCATCCGGCCTGACGCTTTTTAAGGCTCCTTTATATTTTCCGACCGGCGTCCGTACAGCATCAACAATATAAACTTCCCTCACAAAAAGACCCCTTTCCCTGTTTGATTACTGTTAATAAGCATAACGTTTTATTATCGAAACGAATTAAAATGGTTATATATTATAATATCATATTAGCAAGTTAAAAATATAGAAAATTCAAATAGTTTTAATCGCGATTTCAAAAACATTATAAAACGGTGTACCTGTAAATCTATATGATGCATGTGAAAAACTAGGTCTTGTAGAGTAGAAAACAGGAATTAGATATTGTCTTCTTGTCCTCGGGTTTCAGGGTGTTCCAC
>NZ_PGVC01000055.1:0-8248 GCF_002860225.1 Bacillus sp. V33-4 | reverse complement strand
ACTCCTTTTTTTGCGTCTCAGAACCATTGGGGTTCAAGGGGTTAAATTTATGAAATTGATTCATGTTATAAAAAGTTGTCTTTTTTTCTTTAAATTAAATTATTTGCGGTCATTAATATCCGGGAATAGTTCATGTATAATAGGGAATAGCAGCTACAATTAGGGGCAGGTGAGCGTGATGTTCAACCGGGAGCTTTGTAAAAGGAAGCACATCGTTATTAATACTATACTTTAAATGAAAAAGATATGTACGGTTACGAGATTTTCAAAGAGATGGAGGCCAGAAGCGGCCCGGCGATCAAATTGAAGGAAGAGACTCTATACCCGGTGGAGTCAATTTGTTCACGCGATCAATTTGATTATGGGACGAGATGGATCATGAACAATTGCGAAAAAAGAAATACTTGGCTGAAACAGCAAAGCTGTATGGTCCTTAGAGCTTAACTTTTTCTTTGTTATTTTTTAATAAAAAATGTTATCCTAAATTTTAAGGTCTAAAAGAGTGAATTTCATAATGTAATAAGCTAATCCGAAAAACGAACGAAGGTTGACTAATAAACAAGAGAATGCCGCAGGAAACGAATGTTACTATCTTAAATTTTAAATAACTGTTCGTCTTTCAATTAAAGAATTGCTTTATGAAATTGACTCCTGAAAAAGACTTTTTTGATGATGAAAGTGGTGAAAGACTTGGATCAAGAGAAAAGCGAAATGGATAACAAAGGACAAGAAACATCAGATAATCCTTCCAGCTATATTAGAATCAAAAAATTCCGATTTGTCATGCTGTTGTTTTTCATCGTCTTCATTACAGCTGGAATTACAACATTCGCACTCGCATTCGGTGACGAAAAAGCGGTCAATGTTGGAACGGAAAGACCGGAATTCAGCAAGCTGTATTCTGCCTATGATACGCTGCAGGAAATGTATTATAAATCAGTTGATGAAGATGAGCTGATAAACGGAGCCATTAATGGTATGGTTGAAGCTCTCGATGACCCTTATTCGGACTATATGAATGAGGAAGAAGCAAAAAGCTTTAATCAAAGCATCTCCTCGTCCTTCGAGGGTATTGGAGCGGAAATTCAGGAGCTGGATGGCAATATCGTCATCGTCTCTCCTTTGAAAGGCTCCCCGGCCGAGAAAGCGGGCCTGCAGCCGAATGATATTGTTTTGTCGGTGGATGGCAAAAGCCTGCAGGGGCTAAGTTCGACAGAAGCCGTTACACTTATTAGAGGCAAAAAAGGGACAGAGGTTAAAATAGTCGTCCAGCGCCCGGGAATGGGTGAAACAATGGATGTTTCGATTATCAGGGATACAATTCCTCTTGAAACAGTCTATGGTAAAATGATGGAGGATGGAATAGCTAATATCCAAATTACGAGTTTCTCAGAAAATACTTCAAAAGAACTTGTCGATAAGCTTAACGAGCTACAGAAACAGGGAATGAAGGGACTTGTTTTGGATTTGAGGCAAAATCCCGGCGGTCTATTAGACCAGGCGATCAAAATATCCAGTCTATTTGTTCCAAAAGGTGAAATTTTGTTTCAAATTGAAGACCGCAATGGCGGCAGAGAAGAAGTTAAATCGACACATGAGAACGGGCCAAATATTCCGCTTGTTGTCGTGATTGATAAAGGAAGCGCGAGCGCTTCAGAAATACTTGCTGCGGCCGTTAAAGAATCGGCGGATGTTCCACTGGTCGGTGAAAAGTCCTTTGGGAAAGGAACTGTGCAGCGTGCCCAGAATTTTAAAGATGGCTCAAACATTAAATTTACAACCGAAAAATGGCTGACACCTGATCGAAACTGGATACATGAAAAAGGAATTGTTCCCGACTTTGAAGTCCAGCTTCCAGAGTATGCTTCCTTGCCTTTTATCAATCCCGATCTTGAGCTCAAACGATCCGTAAGCTCTGCGCAAGTAAAAGCAGCACAGCAAATGCTCTCGGCAATCGGTTATCAACCTGGCAGAGAAGATGGCTTTTTCGATGAAGGAACCGAGAAGGCGGTTATCGCATTTCAGGAAGCTGAAGGCCTTGAATCAAATGGAGTCCTCAGTGGCCAATCAACCGTAAGGCTAATGGAGAAACTGCGCGAACAACTTGAAAACAATGATCCACAAATCCTAAAAGCAGTGGAAGTATTGAAACAGCAGCTTAATTCATAAACAAAAAAAGCTCTCCTGATGCGGAGAGCTTTTTTTCACCTAAGTAATTAAAAACTCTTTGTTTGGCCGATCTGCTGCAGGGTATATACATAGCAAAACAAAGAAAAGGAGTGGTTTAACTTGCCTTGGAGTAAAAACGATTATCCTGATGCCATGAAGAATCTCGATCCGAAAGTCAGGGAAAAGGCCATCGAAATTGCAAATGCACTTCTTGAAGATGGTTACGAGGATGGACGGGCTATCCCAATTGCGATCGATAAAGCAAAGGAGTATGTAGACAATCATTAGTCTGGTCGTGACGTTGCCAGTGAATGATTGAGAGCGCGCCCTTCCTGAGGGCGTTTTTGTATGTTTTTTTATCAATAGGGGAAACTTTACAAAAACCGACACAGAAGTTGAGTGAGACAGATGAAAAAATTAACTTTAGCGATAGCTCTTTTACTGATTTGGACATTTGCTAATACGGCAGATTCAGTGGCAAAAAAAGACGAGAGGGTTCAAATGCTCCAATGGGAAGAAGTAAACAAGCTTATTCCTAAATTTAGTACCTTTACGGTTGAAGACGTGGAAACAGGTAAGAGATTCACTGTACAAAGAAGGGCCGGAAGCAGCCATGCTGACGTCCAACCCATTTCAAAAAAGCATACAAAGACGATGAAAAAGATCTACAGCGGCAAATGGAGCTGGAAGCGCCGCGCCATTATCGTTGAGCATAAGGGAAAAAGGATCGCAGCCTCCATGCATGGAATGCCCCATGGGGCGGGGGCGATTACAAACAATTTTCCCGGACATTTTTGCATTCATTTTTTTGGGAGTACAACACATCGTACCGATCATATGGATTTATCGCATAAGTTAATGGTTTTTAAAGCAGCCGGTCAGTTGGAGGGGTACTTGGCTGCTGCAAGTCCATTGGAACTGATAAATGCCTATATTGCCGGCTTTAAAGAAGAAGATGAAAAAATTCTAAACTGTATTATCCTGGAGAAAAGAAACTACACCCCGGTTTTTAAAAAGGTTGAAAATGTCAACATAAGCCAAATCTCAGTTCCGCCTGTAAACGAATTACAGACTGACCTTTTTGTTTCTGTACCGGTTGAAATAGAATGGTACTTAAGGGAAGAGGGAAGAGTTAAGTTTGAAGGGAATATAAACTTAATCCGCTACTCCCCTGATGGACCTTGGAAGGTAGACTCGGAAAAATTCCTTGAGGAAAACCGCTTCATAGAATGAGAAGCGGTTTTTTCGTCTGTGAACGATTTGCCAATGTCCATCAATGTTAATTGTATATATCTTGTTGGCTCATTCCGATGCAACAGTACTAAAGCTGGTTCTGACCAAACTGTATAAATGGCTGTTCATCTTGAATTAGTCCACATATGGCGCATTGCACTTTATATAACGGCCCTTTGTATGGCGTATGAAAAGGAGAGAGGGTCTCGCTTGTGTACTCCTCGAGGATTTGTCCGGTTTGCGGATGTTTTTTTACAGAATGCGGCACTTGCTCGATTATATTAAAACGGCTCCTGTTGGTCCTGCAGCTCGGACAGCGGTATGGTGTATTCAATTTGCAAGCTCCTTTCAAAATAGATTTCTTTTATTTTTTGCCAAGTTGCTAGTAATTATGTGAAAATATTGCTAGTGTATTGATGGAAGGTGAGAGGCAGAATGGATTATGATTACTTATTACAGCAATACCGATCAATATGGAATCATCGGATGCTGCCATCGAAACAGAATAGCGAAGTCGTCCTGGAAGAAGCAATCCTGCGTGAGCTATTGGACGAGAACTCGCATCCGCGGACCCGTCGCTCACGATACGATAAGTTTTATTTAGCTGTGAGCAGAATCATCGACTCTGAACTTCCGGATCAGGATAAATTAGCATTAATTTCACTTCATAAAAAAAATATGGAGACGATTAAAGCACGCGAAAGCAATTAGACTTATGGTGAAAATGTTAAATTTATTCCTTTTGTAAAAGGAGTGCGATAGGATTTAGTCAGTTTGTATAACCCTAATTGCATATCAGAAACTGGTGTCCAGGCAAATATCTGGGCCCGGATCACTAAAACGGCTGGTAAAAAGCCGTTTTTTCTCTGATCACTTCGAACTATAAGAACGGTTAACATTGTAATCCTAAAGTAACATTTGTAAAAATGAATAGCTTAGCTAAAACTTGTCAACCCTTATTTCCTATCATATGTTTTCCAAGTGAGGCAATGCACTTCCTCGTTAACTGGTTTTATCCAATCTAATATTGTCCAATAGAATATTGTAAAAAGATGATAACTTCATAGGTTTATACCCATTTTTAAAAAGAATGTACTACTAAACTAGTTCATTTGGCACGGTCTTGGAATATCCTCCCGCAATTATTACAAAAAACGCATGTTATGATTATTTTGCAAGTCAAACAGACAAAAAACAACGAAACTAGGGAGGATCTTTGATAGATGAAGAAAAAAATGTTTTTTTCAGTTGCAGCTGCAGCAGCAATGCTGATGGCAAATCCAGTTACCGACAGAGCGGACGCGGCGTCTAACTGCCCAACTCCTGCACAGGTTAAAATGTATACTTATCAATCTGGCAATTTAACAAATGAGCAAATTGATAGCATTCTTAAAAAGTACATGAGCAATTTCAATGTTCAATGGAATAACGTTCAAGTACAGCAACCTGTACAAAAGCAGCCAGTTGCACAACCTGCTCCAAAGCAACAAGTACAACAACCTGCTCCAAAGCAGCAAACACAACAGCCTGCTCCGAAGCAGCAAGTACAACAGCCTGCTCCGAAGCAGCAAGTACAACAGCCTGCAGCACAGCAGCCAGCTAAAAAGGCACCGGCTCAACAGCCTGCCAAAGCTGCAGCTCCAGCTTCTTCCCAAGTTAGTGCATTTGAACAACAAGTGCTTGACTTAACAAACCAAGAACGTGCAAAACATGGAATTCCAGCGCTTAAATTAGATGTTGAATTAAGCAAAGTCGCCCGTGAAAAATCACGCGATATGCAAGCTAAAGGGTACTTTTCCCATACTAGCCCAACTTACGGATCTCCATTCGATATGATGAAACAATTCGGCATTTCTTACAAATCAGCCGGTGAAAATATCGCGATGGGTCAACGTTCTCCTCAAGAAGTTGTTACAGCTTGGATGAACAGTGAAGGCCACCGTAAAAACATCCTTAACCCAAGCTATACGAACCTTGGAGTAGGGCATGTTGCGCAAGGCAACTACTGGACTCAAATGTTTATTGGTAAATAATAAATAACAGAAAGAAGAACCGTTTCCCAAGGAAGCGGTTCTTCTTTCATTTCTCGATGGCGTGTACAGAACACGAGTAAAAGGCTTATACGGAAAAATGATGAATCGAATTCAAATTCTTTCATGAACATTTAAAAATGGGTTAGAATATTGGTTAGACATTACGAAAAAGGTGATCAACATCAACATTCGCATCGCAACAGCCGCAGATATTGAACGAATAATGGAATTTGTCATACATACTGTTGAGCTAATGAATCAGGAAGGCAATGACCAATGGTCAGATACATATCCCCATAAGGATGATTTTTTGGCTGACTGCAAAGCAGGAAGTTTGTACGTAGCAGAAAAAGACGGAAGAGTGATCGGATCGATCACGATTGATCGACAAGAGCCGCCTGAGTACAAACAAGCACACTGGCGAAGTGATCAAGATTCTTTTGTTTTTCATCGGCTGGCCGTAGATCCGGATGTGAGAGGAGCAGGAATTGCCAGCAAACTTATGTCCTTTTCCGAAAGCTATGCATTGGAGAAAGGCGTATTTTATTTAAAAACAGATACATATTCCTTAAATAAGAAAGCGCAGCTTCTATTTGAAAAAAATGAGTTTGTGAAAGTTGGTGAAATGAAATTCCCAGAAAGAGACCAGCCATTTTATTGCTATGATAAATTCCTGTCTCGCGTGAAATAGCATCGTATATAAGTGGCCTTATGTTTATTCCGCGCCACTGTTCTAATTTGTTTACATCGATTCATATACCTCCCAAATCCCTGCAAGGATGTTAACCTTAAAGAACATCTGTTATATCGATCTCGGAAAATTGCATATTGACGCTTTTTGGGATTCTAATTTCAAGTATTCCATCTTTATGATGCGCAGTGGCCCCTTTTTTTCGGACGAGTGCGGGAAGGGTAATGGTATGCTTGTCATCATCTTCGGGAATATGTTCAACAATCATCTGGTTGGATGTATGAGACAGTTTCATGTTATGGAGCCATTCCTGATTTCTGATCGGAATCCGCACAAAAACAAAATCATGTGTCTCAAAAACAGCTTCTTCTAGAGGAACGATGCTTTGTTTTCTGGCGTCGTGCGGGACAGGATTAACCGCACTTGCAAACTCTTTAGGATTTATCATGTCTTGCATATTTGGAGGGAACATTTTACTCATCATCTCCTCGATATGCTTTTCGATTTCTTCTGGTTTAACCTGTTTCATCATATTTTTCATGTCTTTATTTATCGGGAACAGATTCCATGGAAACAAAGTGAAACCTCCTTTCAAGGCTGAAAGGGTCGCCAGCGTTATCAACTCTATTTTCAATATATGCAAGATGAAGCCTTACCGTTAAGCGTAAAAGTTTGCATATCAGCGGTGGACTTTTTAGTATATTGGTAAAGAAACTAAATTATAAAAGAGCGGGGTAGTTAAAAGTGAAAGGGAAAATCGCTTTAATAACGGGAGGGTCCTCGGGGATTGGGAAGAGCACAGCTATCGAGCTCGCCAAAAATGGTGTTCATTTAATCATAAATTACCGAAATAGCAAGGAAGACGCCGTTGAATTAGCCAGCAGCTTGACTGAAATGTATGGAACCGAAAATATTGCCGTGAAGGGTGATGTTTCAGACGAAGGGCAATGCAGCAAAGTTGTGTCAGAAGCTTTTTCGTTGTTCGCTTCTATCGATATTGTCATTCATAATGCCGGCCCTTATATCCATGAAAAAAAACGGTTAACCGACTATTCTCCGCAAGAATGGAATTATCTTATAAATGGAAACCTGAATGGAGTTTTTTATTTATCAAGACTTTTGATCCCGAAGATGAGGGAAGCAAAGTGGGGAAGAATCATTACGATTGGCTTTGATCGCGTCGAATCGGCGCCGGGCTGGATATACAGATCAGGATTTGCTGCCGCAAAAACCGGTCTCGCCTCATTGACGAAGACAATTGCCCTTGAGGAGGCAGAATTCGGGATAACCGCAAATATGGTATGCCCGGGTGACATTATAGGTGATTGGAAAGAAAAAAGTATCTCAGATTCTTTGCAAGTGCGTGATTCGGAAACACCGGTTGGCAGACCGGGAACAGGGGAAGACATTGCAAGAGTGATATGTTTTTTAGTGGAGGAAAGCTCGTCATTTATAACAGGGAGTATTATGCCAGTTACGGGTGGAAAGGACGTATTAGGCAAAGCTTACAAACAATCATGAACAAGACCGGCAGCCAATAGAGCTGCCGGTTTCGGTTGATTATTCTTCTGAAAGGGAAGGGCTGAGCTTGTTTTTTTGAAGGAATATCAGTCTGCTTACCAAACAGACCGCTCCGACGGCCAGGCCTGATATGAGTCCAACCCAATATCCGAAGGCGCTCCAGTCTGTGTAATTAGCAAGAATATACCCTAATGGAAGGCCAATCACCCAATACGAAAATAAAGCCATAATCAATGTGATATTTACATCCTTATATCCGCGCAGTGCACCTTGTACAGGCGCCTGTATCGCATCTGAAAGCTGAAAGAATAAGGCGAAAATCAAAAAATCGATCGTTAAATTTAACACTTCCGGGTCCTTGGTATAAATCGCGGCGACATCTTTTCTGAACTGTAAAAGGATAAAGCCGCACACAATTGATAATATCACGGCAAGTCCGATGCCAATCCAGCTATATTCCTTTGCATCCCTGTATCTTTTTGCACCAACCTCAAAGCCAACAACGATTGTCAATGCCATCGATATGCTTAACGGAATCCACTAGTGTTGCATTAATTAAATTTTAATATTAAAAAGACTCTAAATCTTCGCTAATTTTATT